>JAPLDO010000030.1 GCA_026391715.1 Bacteroidota bacterium | reverse complement strand
CCACCTCAACCCCCGACCCCTTCTCCATAGAGGAGAAGGGGAGGATGGGCGTGGCTAAGGTTTTCAGACAAAAAAATCTGCGGATTGCATAATGGATTAAAGTTTTAAAGTAACTTTGAAATAAAAAATGCCAATAATTTTACTATTAGCAGGGTGGAGATTATATTTTTGGGCAAACGAGGGTAATGAGCCTATCCATGTTCATGCTGAAAAAGGGGATATGGAATGTAAATTCTGGCTCGACATTGAGAATTTTGAGATAACAGCGGTAGTTGAATACAACATGACTCCCCAGGCGAAACGGGAAATTAAGCGAATCATTTATGAGCATTTTGATTACATTGTTTCAGAGTGGAACGCCTACTTTAAAAAATAACTATCATGGCAAAAGCATTTAATATTTCGGATATTCGGTTTGAAAACGAAAATCTTGTGATAACCATAGATAACCAATTGGTTACATTGGAATTATTGGATATTTCAGAGAAACTGGCAACTGCAACTGACCAGGAAAGAATAGATTTTAAAATTTCGCCTTCCGGCTATGGCATTCACTGGAAGTTGTTGGATGAAGATTTGTCAATCAATGGTTTATTGAAGCAATTTGAATTCCAACACTCACATTAAAGAAATTCAAAACCACTTCATCCGTCTTACCAAGACCGCAACACCTATCAAAACCGCCACCACAACGATTCCAATAATCCATCCAGGCATCCCCGTCCTTGTCACCTCCCGGTCTTTTTTCAAAACCTCCGATCCCTCCCTTTTTAAAGAGTGATTTATGGATAAGTTTTCTTTGTTTTAGTAACTTTGCATCAAATACCACAGTCATAGCAATCTATACAATTGAAATCAACGAACGAACTGCTAAAGGAAAGGCATTGAGAACATTTCTTGAATGTGAAGATGTAGTGAAGATTAAGCCGCTTTCCGACTGGGACGATCTGTTGGTAAAAGAAATAGCAAGAGGCTTATTGGATGTGAAAAATATCCGTGAAGGAAAAGCGCCAAAAAGAACTATAGCTCAAATGATAAATGAGAAATAGATGGCCAATACAGTAATCCCAACTGCTTATTTCGAAAGCAAGAATAAACGATTATCCAGAAAATTTCCATCACTGGACAACGAGTTAATTGACCTGGAAAAAGATTTGATTTTCAATCCTAAACTTGGGCAGTCGCTCGGTTCAACCTTTATAAAATAAGGTTGCCAGGAGCAGACAAAGGAAAAGGGAAAAGTGGAGGATTTCGATTAATAACCTATTTGATCCAGGAAAATCAAAACTCAATAGAAGTTTATCTCCTGACTATATTTGACAAATCTGAGGAGGGTAACATCCCCAAATCAGCGCTTGAAAAATTAGTGAAAACAATTTTTAAATAACCACTTGCGAAGCGCTGGTTCGTTCTTTTTGCAATTGTAGAATTGACGCGGTAAAGCATTGTCAGTCCCTCCCTTTGGGAGGGATTTAGGGAGGGGCGTGAATTAGCGGGAGAAAGGGATTTAGGGAGGGGCTTGAAAAACTTGCGAAATTATCAACATGGATATAAGAGCCAAACGCCAAATCCAATTCGATCAGATAACCAAGTGGATTGAAGAGAAGGTTAAATGTTGAGCCTTCCCAAATTGAGCCTTCCCAAAATTTAGAACCTTTCCAAAAGAATCTTTTTTTACTTTTGCGCTGTTAGTTGATTAACAACGAAAAACTGTGCTATGATAATTCTTGGAACACAGGGGCCAAACACCTTCCTGCCCGAAGTCAACGCAAGGAGCGGCGCCAACATACTGGAGTGTTACCAGTGTGGCAAATGCGTAAGCACCTGCCCGGTTTCGCAGTACATGGACTTTCCTCCGCGCGAGATTATGCAAATGGTCAAGCTGGGACTGAAAAATGAAACCATGATGGCAAACTCCACCTGGTTTTGCCTCACCTGCTCGGCTTGTTCCGGAAGATGCCCTCGCGAGATAGAAATCCCGGCAGTGATGGAGGCTATCCGCCACATTGCTATCGAAGAGAATTATATCAACGATTCAACCAAAGTCAAAGAGATCAGGACATTCCACAAGATCTTCCTCGATATGATCAAACGGTACGGGCGCAACTACGAACTCCGCATGATGGCAGAGTTCAACATACGCACCCGCAACCTGTTCAAAGACATGCACCTGGCGCCGAAAGCCCTGCTGAAAGGCAAAATTCCTCTTGGGGTGAAATCGGTCAAGAGCGCGAAAGCCATCCAACGCATGTACAAATTAGCCGAAAAATTAGAAAAGAAGCATCAGTAATTCATTATAAATATGAAGAAACTAACCTATTTCCCGGGTTGTTCAGCGCATGGCACAAGCGAGGAATTCGACAAGACCGTGAAGATGGTCATGAAGAGCCTCGATGTTGAGATGGAAGAACTCCCCGACTGGAACTGCTGCGGCGCCACCTCTGCCCATACAATGAGCGAAACGCTCGCGTATGCGCTTCCGCTGAGGAACCTGGTCCTTGCCGAAAAACTCGACAATAAAACAATGGCTATACCATGCGCCTCCTGCTACCAACGGCTGAAAGTGACCAAACATCACATGGACGCAGATCCCGCCCTGGCTAAGAAAATCAACACAACCGTTGTTGAGGAAGGGACTTACCAGGGAAAGGTGGATGTGAAATCAATGCTGCAATATTGCTACGAGGATGTGGGACTGGAGGCGATAAAGGCAAAGGTCACAAAGTCGTTAGCCGGTATGAAACTGGCTTGCTACTATGGCTGCCTGCTTACCCGCCCAAAAAACATTACCAATTTCGATTCGCCGGAATATCCAGTCTCCATGGATCAGATCGTGGAAGCCTTAGGCGCTAAAGCCACAGAGTTTGATTACAAAACCGAATGTTGCGGAGCCTCCTTCTCTATTTCAAATACCGAAGTGGTGATAAACCTCAGCGGTCAGATACTGGAGATGGCAAAGGAGAGCGGCGCCCACGCCATCGTGGTGGCTTGCCCGCTATGCCAGTCAAATCTCGACATGCGGCAGCCCGACATTGAGAAACATACCGGAAAAAAACTCGATATTCCGATTTTCTACTTCACCCAACTGATGGCTCTTGCCTTCGGGATGCCGGAGAAGGATATGATGTTCAACAAACACATCGTTCCCGTGGAAGGCGCGCTTGCCAACATTGGAAAGATCGAACCCGAACCTGAAAAAATCAAGAAACCCAAAAAAGCTGTTGAAGCAGAAAGCGAGGTTGAATAATGGCGAGAGTAGGAGTTTTCGTTTGTTTTTGCGGCGCCAACATCGCCGATTATGTGGATGTTCCGCAAGTGGTTGAGGAAGCCAAGCGGATTCGCGACGTAAGATTTGCCATAGACTATAAATACATGTGTTCGGATCCCGGTCAGCAACAGATTCGGGATGCCATCGCCCAGCACAGGCTCACCTCCATCGTGGTGGCTGCCTGTTCGCCGCGCATGCACGAGAAGACATTCAGGAAAGCCCTTTCGGATGCAGGGATGAACCCATACCTTCTCGAAGTGGCAAACATCCGCGAGCACTCATCCTGGGTTCACCAGAAAGATAAAAAGGCAGCCACGGAGAAAGCTTGCGACCTGATCCGCATGGCGGTTGCCAAATCAATTGCCAACGAACAGTTGCATGAAATTTCAGTTCCCGTAACCAAACGCGCTCTCGTAATTGGCGGTGGTATCGCAGGTATCCAGGCTGCGCTAGACATAGCCGACGCGCGAATCCCGGTAGTATTGGTTGAAAAGAGTCCGTCAATCGGAGGAAAAATGGCACAGTTGGATGAAACTTTCCCTACATTAGACTGTTCGCAATGTATCCTCACCCCAAAGATGGTTGACGTTGCTTCGCATCCTTACATAGAACTCATTCCTTACGCGGAAGTGCTCGAACTGCAAGGGTTTGTAGGTAATTATAAAGTAAAGATCAAAAAGAAGGCGTCTTATGTAAATTTCAAGACCTGCACCGGCTGCGGCGCCTGCTGGCAAAAGTGTCCGGTGAAGGTTCCCAACGAATACAACATGGGCATTGACAAGCGGAAGGCGATCTACACGCCATTTCCACAGGCTGTTCCCAACAAACCGGTTATTGACGCCGAACACTGCACTATGCTTCTCAAGGGCAAATGCGGGATTTGCGCCAAGGTATGTCTGCCAGGCGCAATTGACTACAAGATGGAGGACGAGATCATTGAACGCGAAATCGGCGCCGTGGTTGTGGCAACCGGTTACGACATGTGGGATCCCAAACCTTATGAAGAATATGGCGTCGGACGTTTCAAGGATATCATCACTTCGCTCGAATTCGAAAGAATGGTTTCTGCCAATGGACCAACCAACGGTCTTCCGTTAAGACCGTCTGATGGCAAGGTTCCGAAGAATGTGGTCTTTATCAAGTGCATCGGTTCCCGCGACGAAGCCAAGGGCATTGAGTATTGCTCGAAGATCTGCTGCATGTACACCACTAAACACACCATCCTGCTGCATCACAAGGTACACGATTCGCATGCTTATGTTTTCTACATGGATATCCGCGCTGCCGGAAAGGGATACGAGGAGTTTGTGAAGAAAGCGCAGGTGGATACCGGTGCAACTTATCTTCGCGGTCGCGTTTCAAAGATTTACAAGAAGGGCGACAAACTGATGGTTCGCGGCGAAGATGCCCAGATCGGTCAGGTTGTGGAAGTGGAAGCCGACCTTGTTGTGCTTGCCACAGCGGTGATTGCTCCTAAAGACAATCCCGATCTCGCCAGGTTGCTTGGTATTTCTTATGATAAATATGGTTATCTGTCGGAGGCGCACCCAAAACTTCGCCCGGTGGAGACTGCCAAAGCCGGGATTTTCCTTGCCGGTTGCACTCAGGCGCCAAAGGACATTCCCGAAACTGTTGCTCAGGCTTCGGCATGTGCCGCCAAGGTTTGCGGACTGTTTGCCGGCGATACTATGAAAAAAGACCCGATGGTTTCCACCATCAACAACGAATATTGTTCGGGATGCCAGAACTGCGTAACAGTTTGCCCTTACGGCGCCATCGTCACCGACGAGGTTCCAATGGGTCATGGTTCAAAGGAACTTCGCACCGTTGCCAAAATCAACGAAGGCGTATGCCAGGGATGCGGTTCATGCGTGGCTATATGTCGCAGCATGGCAATCAACCTTGCCGGTTTTACCGATCCTCAATTAATTAACGAGATAGTTTCAATCTGATGGAAACAGTAACAAATCAACTCGTAAGCATCGAAAAGCCTGAGATCGTGGCTCCGCCAAACTGGGAACCGGTCATCATGGGTATTCTTTGCAACTGGTGTTCTTATGCCGGCTCCGACCTCACCGGGACCTCGCGCATACAGTATCCGCCCAACATCCGCATCATCCGCGTACCGTGTTCATCACGCGTGGATCCATGGTTCCTGATCAAGTCGCTGCAGACTACCGCAGATGGCGTGCTCGTTTCCGGATGTCATCCCGGCGACTGCCATTATATCAGCGGTAATTATTATGCCCGCCGCCGTTTTCTGGTGACCAAGAAACTGCTGAACTTCATCGGTTATCATGAAAACCGCATACAGTTTTCCTGGGTGTCGGCTGCCGAAGGTCCAAAGTTTGCCAAAGTGGTAGCCAAGGTTACCGAGGATATCAAGAAACTCGGACCACTTCATTTGTATAAAAAAGAAAACTTCGAGAAATAATGGACTACACGAAACAAATCCAGGAGATCGCCGCGAAGCTCTTTGCCGAAGACAAAATTGACGCCTTTGTTGGCTACCGCATGACCGGGTTCGACAAAAACCAGGTGCCGGCAATCATTACCGGGGCGGACGATGTTTCCAAACTGGTCTTCAACGATAAATCGGTTTTCAACCTTTCCAATTATCTCAAACATGAGCATACCCGCAACAAACGGGTGGGACTGGTCGTAAAAGGTTGCGACAGCCGCTCGCTGAACCTTCTGCTTACCGAAAGCCAGGTAAAACGGGAGAAACTCTATGTAGTTGGTATCGCCTGTGATGGAGTCGTTGACGATGAAGGGAAAAAGATGCAGAATTGTGTAGAATGTATGTTTCCCGATGCCGTCGTGGCGGATGAGATGGTTGGAAATCATGGTAGGTCAGGGTCTGAGACCCTGATACAAACAGGGTCTGAGACCCTGATACAAACGGGGTCTGAGACCCCGATATACAAGATTAACGCGGATGTTCTGGATCTCGGATCCAAAGATCTCGTCCAGCGACGGGAATACTTCGAGGAGGTGTTTGAGAATTGCATCCGTTGCAACGCCTGCCGTCACTCCTGTCCGCTTTGCTATTGTGCCAAATGCTGCATTGACCAAGAGACATCCACGTTGTATAATGGCGCAAACACTACATCTTCGGCGTTCCATGCCCTGATGACCTGGTCGTTGCACTTAGCCGGTCGCTGTGTTGATTGCCGCAACTGTGAGAAAGCGTGTCCGAGCCATTTGCCCCTTCATCTGCTGCATAAACAGAATGAGCAGGTGATCTATGAGAATTTCCAGGAACACCTTGCCGGCGTTCACGAAGGCGACCGCGGTGCTTTCTACAAATACAGCATGAAGGATCCCGATGATTTTATTATGTAATCCGAACCTGAATTATGAGCGTTGAAATATTTGTTACAGATAAAGCAGGCTTGCAGAAATTTTATGAAGCTGTCATAGCCAAAAATGAGACCTACGCCCCGGTCGAGAAATTCGGGAAATACGATTTCAAGCGGGTGACCAGTCTTTCGACTTGTAATCCCGACTCGCCCATCGCCAAAACCATGAGCGCCAAACCACTTTTCTTCCCGCGGTCGGCAAAAATCATGAAATATACCGCCACCAGCGCCGGAACAGATGTGATGGAGACTGACGAAGATCCTCTCGCCGGAAAGCGCGTGATAATCGGCATGAAACATTGCGACGCCCGCAGTTTGCAGGTGTTGGATAAAGTTTACAACTGGGATTTTATTGATACAGACTATCAGAAACGCCGCCAGAATACCATAATCATTTCAACCCGCTGCGATAAAGCCGAAATTCATTGCTTCTGCACCTCGCTCGATTACGATGTTGAGAATCTCGACGCCCTGGATATTTTGATTGTAAACGGAAAGGATGAAAAGATATACATCAATGCGCGGACAGAAAAAGGAGGCTCTTTTCTAAAAGAGTATATTGCCGGATTGACTTCCGCAAATGGCGCAGCAGATGGAGAATTGAAACAGCAGTACAATGCTTTCGCTGCCTCTTTCCGCCTGAAAATGAATTATAAGGAGGTGAATGAAAAACTTGCAAAGATATTTGACACCCCCGAGTTTGAGAACGTATCGGCAAACTGCGTGAGTTGCAACACCTGCGCGTTTGTTTGTCCAACCTGCCATTGCTTTAAGATCTCGGATGAGAAGGTAAGGGATACCGGTGTGCGATACAAGAGTTACGACTCCTGCAACAACGGCTATTTTACCCTGATGGCGGGCGGCCACAATCCACGCCCGGCCAAGTATCGCCGATGGAGACAACGCGCCATGCATAAGTTCGTTTACTACAAGGAACGCTTTGGTGAGAACCTTTGCGTGGGTTGTGGTAAATGCACTACTTCTTGTCCGGTGAACATTAGTATTTTTGAGGTGGTTAACCAGGTGGCGCAATAATACCCCACCCCCCGGCCCCCTCCCCAAAAAGGGAGGGGGAGGGCGGGTACCAAAATGAAAAAAGGAATATAAGAACAACTAATTAAGTTTCCCACGTGGACCAACCCCCTCCCTTCTTTGGGGAGGGGGCAGGGGGTGGGGCAAAAAAGAGTATATGGAACAGTTGTTAGTACCCATGATCTGCAAGATCGACAAAGTTATCCAGGAGACTCCTGATGTACGTACTTATCGCCTGAAATTCAGGGAAGAGGGACGTATGGAAAACTTCAAATGGATGCCTGGTCAGTTTGTGGAATTTTCCCTTCTTGGTTCAGGGGAATGCACCTTTTGTATTGCTTCTTCCTCCACACGGAAAGGTTACTTCGATTGCTCTATCAAAAGGGCAGGAATCGTAACCGCTGATATTCATAATGGTCTTGAAGAGGGTGATGAAGTAGGTATCCGCGGGCCTTACGGCAACTGGTTCCCGCTTGACGACATCAAAGGGAAAAACCTGCTTTTCATAGGCGGTGGAATTGGTCTCGCTCCATTACGCTCCCTGATTCAATATTGTATTGACAATCGCAGCGATTACAAGGATTTTACTATCCTTTACGGCGCCCGCACTTCTTCAGATTTATGTTACAAGGACGAGATCAAAGAATGGCAGGATAACAAATCTCTAAAGGTGATCCTGACCATTGATAAACCGGAAGATACCTGGTCATCAAATGTTGGCGTAGTTCCCAAGATACTCGAAGAGGTGGTAAAACCCGGCATCGCCAACACCAAGGTAATCACCTGCGGACCGCCGATTATGATTAAATATACCATCCTGTCGCTTAAAAAACTCGGTTTCGCCGATCCCGACATCATTACAACTCTCGAAATGAAAATGCAGTGCGGTCTCGGAAAATGCGGCCGCTGCAACATCGGATCCACTTATGTATGTAAGGATGGTCCGGTGTTTACTAATGAGGATTTACAGCGACTACCCGACGAGTTTTAGTTTTTACACGGAGGTTTTTACACAGAGAACACCGAGGTATCACAGAGGGTCACAGAGAAAAAATTTAACTCTGTGGTTCTCTGTGATACCTCCGTGTCCTCTGTGTAACTATCTCAAAGCCGATACCGCTTCAGCCCATTCTTCAGGAGGACAACATTAACATTGATCAACAATCCCAGTGGTTTCCGTGCCATTTTCATGTAGGTGAGAATTTGGACTTCATGAACCGGATTTAAAATTTCAACACTTTTCAATTCAATAATGACCTGGTTTTCCACCATGATGGCGATTCTGAATCCGCGTTCAATAATAAGCTCCTTGTAGATAATGCTTATGGGCGTCTGCTCTTCCACCATTAAACCTGCATTTTGCAATTCATAGCTCAGGCATTCCTGATAAACCGATTCTAGTAATCCCGGGCCAAGATGCTTATGCACCTCAATGGCACAGCCAATAATTTTTTCAGTAATCCGGTTGATTTCCATATCTTTTAGTTTTTATCTCCGTGATCCTCTGTGAAACCTCCGAGAACTCTGTGTAATTTTAATAGGGCACATAGAAGTTCACTGAGGTATTATAGAGGATCACGGAGGGATTTATTGGTTAATCGGAAAAATGGGAAAAAGTAATACAAGAATAATTATTCGCTACTTTTACAAAACCAATCTCTAAACAATGGAATCACAATCAGAAGGATCCAAAGCCCTTATTCAGGCAATTATTACTAAAAGCTGTCTGAAACAGGAGGTTTATCAAAGAACGCTTGATGTGTTTGGATCGTTCAAACAGGAAAGTGACGGTTTTGTGAGAAATCATAGAGCAGCTATAAAAAATGCCAATTATCCGCTGCCTTTTGAATACAGCGAGCAGGGAGAGTTCTCGTTCCAGTTGAAATTCGGATCAGATATCCTGATTTTCTTTATGCATTCAAATGTATTCGAGATTCCACGCGATCATGTAGTGATGAAAAGCAGCTATATCCGTGATGATAAAAGCCGCTCTTATTGCGGTATAATCCACATTTTCAACTTTCTTGCCGATTCATTCAAGTACAATCGTACATCCGACGAAGGGTATTGCATCGCGCGAATTTTTGTAAACCGTGAAAATCATCATTTTATCGAAGGCAAGCGCGAGATCGGACTTCTTTACAATAATTTCCAGGGAAGTGTTCTCGACCGTAAAGCAGTTCAGAAAATTCTCCATTCTTCCATTGAATACACATTGAATTTTGACTTGCTAACGCCTCCTTTCGATACGATTAAAGAGGTGACGGTTACCGAAATCCAGACCACTCTCGACGCAATGGCGATCAAAACCGGAAAAAGACTGGGATTCAGATTTAATGCCGACGAGTTTTAACTTATAAAACCAATGGATACAGCAATTCGCTGAGCGACCTGTATGTATGCGCCAAAATGGAAGGCAAATTTTCGGGGGAAATCCATTTTACAAGATAAATACCTTCACTGGTTTGCGGAATAAGTGAAAGTTGACTACTCGCAGCCATTTCATACCAGAAGGTCTGTTTAAGCGCCTGTTTGCTTTTATGTTCATAGATATGCCAGGTGCATGGCAGTTGACGAACAATCTCAACCCGTTCAAGTCCGGTCTCTTCCATTACCTCCCTTAGCGCCGCTCTGCGTGAAACGTTTTCCAGATTGTTATCGTAAAAATCTTTCTTTTCTATTTTTCCCTTTGGCAAATCCCAGAAACCCAGCCGATAAATAAACAGATATTCGCTCTTTTCATTTTTAACTAATCCGCCGGCTGCCGGAACATACTTAAAGAATGATAAAAAGGTCTTAAACGCGACCGAAAATTCAGATAGCTCGTTTACACTAATTATTACGCCGGCATTATAGAACTTCTCTGATGCATTATTATCAATGATAATTAAAGTGTCGAATTTTCCATTCCGCTGAAAATCCAACCATACTTGACGAAACTCGGAAACTGATGAATATTTTGTTATCAAATCAGTCGACAAAGCCTTCTCCGGATAATCCGGCACAAAACGAATAACCCGCTCATTCAGAAAAATGGTCATTTTACGCAAATTTTCCTTCAAAAATAATTCATTTTCCTTTGCTGATCGCCATTCATTCGACCATAAACCCTAAAAGAAAAATTATTACTTTTGCCGGGTCTAAATGATATTTATATTATGCTTTATAATAAAGAAATTGCCATAAAAACAGCCGAATTGTTATTAAAAATCAAAGCTGTTAAACTAAGTCCGAATAATCTGTTTACCTGGGCGTCAGGTATTAAATCACCTATCTATTGTGACAACAGAATAACACTTTCCTACCCTGAAATCAGAACTTTTATCAGGCAGCATTTTGTAAAAGCAATCAGCGAAAGTAATTTTGAACCAGAAGCCATTGCCGGTGTTGCTACAGGCGGGATTCCACAAGGGGTTCTTATTGCTCAGGAGATGGGATTGCCCTTTGCATACATTCGTTCGGAGAAAAAAGCCCATGGACTTTCCAATCAGATCGAAGGTGAAGTTCGTGAGGAACAGCGCATTGTTGTTGTTGAAGATCTTATTTCAACCGGAAGTTCCAGTTTAAATGCCGTGGAAGCTCTCAGAAATGCAAAGTGTAACGTGAAAGGAATGGTAGCCATTTTCACTTATAACCTTTCAAAAGCTGAAAAATCATTTCTTGATAGTCATTGTCCACTCATTACGCTTACCGACTTTGATATTCTGATTCAAACCGCAGCCAAAATTGGCTATATTAAAGATTCGGACATTCAAATTTTACAGGAATTTAAAAAGTCTATTGGTTAATAATAGAGAAAAAGAGTTGAGATTGGAATAAAAAAAAGGCGTCAGATTGATTTCTGACGCCTTTTTTATTGCCTGGAGAGAATTATGGCATTTAGTACTTTATCAACTTTCCGCTGGCCGTTCCAACCCGAACAAGATAACTTCCGGCTGGCAGATTAGAAACATTGAGTATTCCGTTGAAAATTCCTTTGGGGCGATTTCCAAAATTATAATTTAGAACCAAACGCCCGGTAAGGTCATAAACCAATACTTCGATATTTCCGGCAATGTTTACTGAGTAGCTGATATTTACCTGATCCTTCACTGGATTTGGGGTAAGCGCCAGCGTATTTGATGTAGCGGCAAGGCTACTAACTGGTTCAATTCCAACGGGGGTATAATAGGTAGTATCCATCCATATTCCGCGTCCATAAGATGCGAGGTAGATTACGCCATAGTTAAGAATATGATAATCGCGCATCACCTGCTGCCTGATATCAGTAACAATAACATCGCCAATATTTTCCATACTGGCTCCCCATTGCGGATTACCTGTATTGAGTCCGTTTGTACTATACACGCCCACGTCGGTTCCAACGATTGCATTATTTCCGTGAAGTTCGATAAGACCAGTGAATACCGGAGCCTTGGGAAGGTTCGATTGAACTGAAGTAAAGGTTGGCGATGTAGCGTTGCCATCGGTTGAATAATATACGTAATCCTGGTTTCCATAATTGCCAAGCGTGACCAGTACCTGACTGGTATTTGATGGATTAATGGAAATTGAAGTTACATTACGTCCGTTAAATGGAGTATTAGAGAAAGCATTAATAACAATTTTACATTCCGAACTGAAAACGTTTGCCGTTGCAGAGTCCTGGGCATTAATAAGCCCGCTTAAGCGGTAAAGACAGCCTTTTTGGGTACCTGCCCACAATGTATTCAAATCTGCAGAAACGGCAAAAGTGGAAATTACATCTCCATTTGTAGCAGTATCCTTGAGAATAATAAAATACTCAGGATCTTTATAAAATTTCAACATATCCTTGGTCATTAAAATTCCTTTGCCATAACCAATTGTGGCTTTGTTGCCATAAAAAAAGAAACGGCTGGCGATGGGATCGGAAACAACGATGCTGTCGCCTTTTGCTATTGGGGCAATGGTCTTATATGGAAAATTAATTCCATTGGCGCTTTCAACACTAAGGAGGGTATCGGCAGGAATTGGCTTTGCGCGGGCAAAAACTTTAACGCTATCACGGGTTTGTGAAAATGTAAAGCTTTCCCACAAATGCATTGGGCTGTAATCAGTATAAACAGATGTAATTCCATTCATAAAATCATTTGCGTATGTAAGATCCCGGAAATCCTGGCGCTGGAATGTAGAAGTTGTAGAACGAACGGTAAATACGCCAATATTATAATTAAGGTTTGACCATACGCCAGTTCCACCGTTAGAGCCCATGTAAAGTCCCAGAGGTTGTAATAAAGGGAATCCATCGCGAGGTCCATTTGTCAATGTAGGATAAAAGAATCCCAAAGCAAGCGATCCGATATTTTTACCGCCTCCCATTACAAAGTTTTTCTTTGCTGAAAATGAAAGTGAATAAAACTGACTCGAAGACAAATTTTTATTACTGGTTTGAAATTCTAAACCATTAACGCCATTAGTTCCAAGACAAACGCCTCCGTCGGTGGCAAGTACAAGTTGGTTATTGTAGTTTGGGCGAAACATGAAAGAGTGAAGTAAAGCAGGCGCACTGTTAGGGTACCATGGAGAATAGGCGCCAAAGCTAACCATCTCCCAGTTAAAATACCCCGATGGCTGAATTCTGCGTCCATACCACATATATATGCCTCCGAGATAGATTTTATTGGGATCATCTGGAAAGACTGCCAAAGTATTTGCATAGCACCCGGCGCCACCAAACGGTTCGAAAGCGGGATTGTTCGGGAAAATTACAGACCAGGTTACGCCCTTATTAATAGAAGTGTAAATACTGAGTAACCTTCCATCGGTATTGGCAAGACTTGCATATAATATATTAGGATCAGAAGGCGCAATAGCAAATACCATCCATCCGATACCGCTTTGAGGAAGCATATCCTGTTTTCCTGTAGTCAGAGTAACCCATGAGGAAAGGTTGCCGCCGTTGGAGAGATATGCCGAGTCGCCCACCGCAGTAATAACACTGCCATCAGAACCAACACAAACATCCATTGCATAGCCTGGTTTTACCAAGCTCCAATCATTTCCGTTATCACTAAAATAGAGGCCGCCGAAAGTAGCTGCAAAAAGGCGATTTGAAATTGGATCCACCGCCAATTTGGTAACTCCGGAAAAGTCAGAGTTACTTTGTGTCGCAGGAATTGCCTGAAAAGTTCCACCATTTTCAGACCTGTAAATGCCGTTACCTTCAAGAGCAACAACTTTACAATTCATAATACCCGTGGCAGCATAAATGGTTCCATTGGTTGTTTGAACAAATGAAGATACTCGCAATGCTGCATTGTTTTCCACCGCCATTTGCGTCCATGTAAGCCCCAGGTTTGTTGATTTCCAGATACCGCCTGCTTCTGTTCCTGCGATGATAGTTAAACCTTCAGGATCGGTATTGTCAAAAATTGCGCTCCATACAAGTCCTGGATAATTATCAGGTCCTGCGTTGATCCAACTTAGGTTCATTGCGGCTTCAGTTGATTTTGTACGAAACTCTTCTGCCTGCTGGCGGGCTTTCAAAACATCCAGAGGATTAACAACTCCTGTATGCTGATTGGCGCGGATGCTCTCCCACCGTAATCTATCAATTTTTTCCTGATTCAGGTTCCCGGTTTGGCCAGATACCGGCATTACAGAAATAAAAAGCATGGAAAGTCCCAGAAAAACTGTGATCAAGCCAAAAGGTAAATAGTTTCTTCTCATATCATCCGTTTTTTATACTTGTAAATCTTGCTTTGGAAATAAGTTTGCCGTTGTAAATCAATAATTAACAGCAAAAATTGCAGACTGTTATTTAACGAACAAATATAAAGCAAAAAGAATAACCAGCAAAATTATTTTACCAGTTAGGGCTTTTCTTCTGCAAATGAGTAGAAATAGCGGGTAAATCTTGAGAATATTAAATTTTCCCCATTGCGGTTACAGGTAGCCAGCCAACACTTCCATTGGCGATCCTGATTTCGTACCAGCCGCTGATATTGTCGAGTAGGATTACTTTCGTTCCTTCGTGAACTACAAAAAGATCTGTGCTTTTTTCATCCGGAGAACTCTTTACTGTTATTGTTGGCGCGAATACTATAGCATACGAAGTTGAAGTCAAAAAACGATTTCCGCTCCACGCCAGAGAGAGGAATACCAATGAAACTGTAATTAGCGTTACTCCTGACCAAAATCCTACCTTTCTTAATATCAGCACACGTGAAACAAGGAATAAAACAAAACCTGCTAATCCGGCGAATAAAATAATTAATGCAAGAGTTGACCAGGTGTCAACAGGAAAAAGCAAAACCAGACCATAAAACCATCGTTTATAAAATAGCTCAGGCAATGGTTCAATCTTATCTGAAATTTTCGTATTGGCTACATTCAGATTAAAATTAATGTCTTCATTACCCGGATCCAACCTTTTTGCGCGCTCGTACCACAAAATGGCTTGTGCAAAATCATGCATTTTAAAGTATGCATTGCCAAGGTTATAATACAATTCCGGCGCTTCGTAACCTGCCTCGGCAACTTTGGCATACAATTCAGCAGACTCGGCGAAGGATCCAACTGAATAGGCTTTATTGGCTTTTAATATAAGTTCTTTTTGATCAATTGCATAAGTAATCAATGAGAAAAGAATAAAAAAAATCGAAAAGCCCGTGTACTTCATAAAACTTACTTGTCTGACTTTCATTAAGTATTTATTATTTTAGCGCCTGATTATCTCAATCCTCGTTCCATACTTGAAATTACTTCAAGCGCTTCATTATAGATTCTTTCCATGTTCACCGTTTTTTCCCCGGGCGCAAACCGGGCAAATTCAGTATTGTTGAGTGTTTCAATAAATTGATTTATCAGCGATTCTTCAACACTTTTCTGCCTGAGCGCTTCATGAACAGAATCTATACTTAATTCAGAAACAGCTATGCCGAATTTATCACTGAGGTATCCCCAGATAGCCTGAGATATCGCAATATAAAAATCGTCCTGTTGTCCGGTTTTCTGAAATTGTTCTGCGCTATGTAATCTTTTACGGGCAGTTTTCGTCGCCCTTAAATTTTTCATCAGAACTGTATCGCTGCGACGGGCTGCCATTTTTCGCCACAAAACCACAAAACCAATAAAACAAAAAACAGGTATTATCAAAAGTAACCAGAATAAAAATGAGCCAAAAAACTTGGACCCCACCGGTTTTAATTCGAAAACTCCTTCTTTAATATGCCGGATATCGCTTCCGATATATTTGATATCCTCCTTATTTGCTCCGGAATAGCTTTGTATTGAACCAGCCTCGCCGCTCCCTTTCTCAACATCCAGATTAAACTCAGGGCTGGTAAGTGTTTCGTAGCGTTTTTTATCCAAATCATAATAACTGAAAAGAATGGGTTTTATAGTAAATTTACCGGGTTTACGCGGGATCAGGAGATATTCAAAAATCTGATTACCTGATATTCCAGATGCTGTCGTCTGAATATTACTTGTCACTTTTGGATCGTAAGATTCAAAATCCGGAGGAAATATAACATTCATTTTATCAATAAGTTGAATATTCCCACGTCCACTGATAGTACATTTAAGCGTAACAGCCTCATTGGTTTTTAAACGGGTTTTATCAATTTCTGAGGTAAAAGTAAAGCTTCCGACTGCGCCGCTGAAATCAACAGGTTTGCTTTGATTTGGAAGAGGACGTACATTAATCGTTACAGGATTCGACTTCAGCGTTTTCTCTACATTGGCAACTCCGGAATTGAAAAAGGAATCATTGAAAAAATCATCAAAAAAAGGATCGCCGGTTTTTGTTTTAGTTTGCCGCCTGACCTGAGCTACACAGGAAAGTTCAAGCGGGTCAATAACCAGCGACCCGCTTTTCAATGGGAACAGCGCAATTTTTCTAATGTCGGCTACTACATATTGCTCACCGTCAATTATTTGTGTAGTCTGAGGTAATTTATCATTTTCCTTCATCAGGTTCTGAGACCAGAAGCCTGAAAACGATGAGAGTTTACTGATGTTTATTTGGGCAATCGGAACTTTCGTAAAAACCTTATAGGTGACAACTATTCCTTCGCCCTGTATTGGATTTGAATTTGATGCAAACGCTTTAACATACACATCATTGATGTTTCCGGATTCAGCTCCCGAACGAGGAGCGGCGCTACGGTTCTGACCTCCTGACTGACCTGGCGTCCCCGATGCTGCAACGCCTTTGGCGACCTTAACAGTGACAATATTTGACGTTACCTGTTTCCCATTGGCAGTCACAGTTGCCGCAGGAATATCAAAAGTTCCCTCGCGGTTTGCCTGAAGAAGGTATGTAAATGAGTAGGTAATTGTCATTGTTGTCCTTCCATTTACTGATCGGATACTCGAGCTGGTGCTTGTATTTGGCCCACTGAGTAAATCAAAACTCTGAATTCTCGGTCCCTGAAATCCACTACCCTGAGAATTAAGAGTATATACGAGAGTAAAAGTCTCACCTGGAGAAACCACTTGTTTTGCCTGACCGGTAAGCTGAACATCCTGCGAAAAACCCACAGATGTATATAAAGCAAACAAAACAAATAAAACAACTATTAATCTTTTTAACATACGGTCACTCTGTGTAAAATTACGCTACCAATCTTTCTCAACGCCAACAACCTGAACTTTTGCCTTCTGCTTTTTTACCTTTTGCTGCGTTTTTTTCTCGTCATTTTTCAAGGCTTCGAGCATTCGTTCTGCATCTTCCTTGCTGATTTTTCGCTGATCCTGAGGTTGTTTCTGCGAATCCTGGTTCTTTTGCTGGTTGTTCTGATCCTTTTTATCTTTCTGATCCTTTTTCTCGTCCTGCTTGTTCTTATCGTCTTTATTCTGCTGCTGCTGTTGCTGCTGCTGCTTCTTTAACATCATTCGGGCATATTCCAGGTTGTATTTTGTATCAAGATTTTTGGGATCATTTATTAATGCATTTTTATAAGCCTGAATACTTTTTTCATACTCTTTCGACTGAAAAAGTGAATTGCCAAGATTATGATATACCTTTGATTGCACATCGTGGTCAGATTTCTTATCAGCCAGGTTACTGTATATCTTTGTGGATTCTTCAAAATTATTGTTTTTATAAACAGCAGCCCCAAGGTTGAACTGCCCTTTAACAGATTCCTTGTTTATCTCAAGCGCTTTCCGGTAATCCTTTTCAGCCTCTTTATAATTGGAATTCTCAAAATTGCTGTTTCCCTTCCTAAGTAAAGAATTTTCTTTCTGGGCATAAGTGAGAAACCCGCTAAAAAGAATTAATGCAATTATCAGTTTTGTTTTCATCATTATAAGCATCATTAACGTTTTCTCGATATAAGAATTGGTGGTTGACTAAGCCCGGAAAGGCTGAAAACGTTTTATCCATCTGGTTTTTCGTTCAAAAACAAACAAGTCGAGAATTAACAATAAAATTGCAATACCCACAAAGTACTGGAACTGATCTTCATAATCGCTGAATTGCTTCTCTTCAATTTCCGATTTCTGAATTTTGCTTATATCTTCAAAAATTTTGCTCAGCCCGGTTTCCGAGGTGGTTGCTCTTACATACATTCCTTTCCCAACGCTGGCAAGTTGCTGCAATAAAGTTTCGTCGAGTTTACTCATAATCGTTTGCCCCTCGCGATCTTTTTTATATCCAATCTGAACATTTCCATCGTAAACAGGAATAGGGCTTCCTTCCGGCAAACCCATCCCAATGGCATAAATAGTAATATTCTTCTTCACAGCCAGTTCCGCTTGTTCGAGTACATTTCCTTCATGATCCTCTCCATCGGTAATAATTACGATGGCTCTGTTGTGTTTGGTATCACCGAAACCATTTACGGCAAGTTCAATAGCCTGAGCAATAGCAGTTCCCTGGGTTGGGACAATATTGGTATTAATCATCTCGGTAAACATCTTGGCAGCCGCATAATCAGTGGTTATGGGTAGTTGCGTATAAGCTTTACCGGCAAATACTATTATTCCGATCCGGTCGCCTTCAAGATTATCAATCAGCCTGATAATGGATTGTTTAGCTCTTTCAATACGGTTTGGTTTAATATCCATCGCCATCATCGAATTTGACACATCGAGGCAAATCATCAAATCAATACCTTTGCGTTTGACTTTCTCAATTTTGGAACCTGTTTGCGGATCGGCGAGCGCGAAAATGAGAGCTACCATAGCCAGCATAATTCCCAAAAATTTAATAATTATCTTTCCGACGGAATATTCAGGCATCAATTGACGGATTACATTCATATCGCCGTAACGTGCAATCGCCTTTTTTTTCCAAAGGAGGAAAAATGTCAGCGCCACAATAAAGACAGGAATCAGCGCTAATAAATAGAAATAATATGTATGTGCAAACTTAAACAAGGGCTTGTATTATAAGATTGTTAAACATTTACGATTTTACAGAATCAGGGTATATTTTTAACATACAAATATCTCAAACCAGTTTCAATAATCAGCAAAATCAGGGCAATTAAAACAAGCGCCAAAAATTCTTCCTTTTTCTTTCTGAATTCGGTAACGTCAATTTTCGATTTTTCCATCTTGTCAATCTCCTGATATATTGCCCTCAGTTTGGCATTATTCGTTGCCCTGAAATATTTCCCATCTGTCATTTGGGCAATCTCTTTAAGCAATGGTTCATCAATTTTAACCTCCATCATCTGGGTTTGCATCCCAAAAGGCGTTTGAACAGGGTAAGGAGCCTGACCAATGGTTCCAATTCCAACTGTATAAATTCGAACGCCATAGAGTTTGGCAATTTCGGCTGCCGAACGGGGATCCAAAGATCCCATGTTATTCACTCCATCGGTGAGAAGTATAATCACCTTACTTACCGCTTTACTTCCTTTCAAACGATTAACAGCCGTTGCCAAACCATCTCCCAGCGCTGTTCCATCGTCAATCATACCGCTGTGAATATCGCGAAAAAGATTCTTTAGAACAGCATGATCCGTTGTTAACGGGCATTGTGTAAATGTCTCCCCGCTGAAAATCACAAGGCCGATTCTATCATTCTGGCGTCCATCAATAAACTCAATGGCAACATCCTTAGCCGCTTCAAGGCGATCAGGTTTGAAATCCATCGCCAGCATGGAACCGCTAACATCAAGCGCAATCATCAGATCAATCCCCTCAACGCTAATATCCTGACGGCTCAGACTGGTTTGAGGACGAGCCAACGCAAAGATCAGTAAAGTCAAAGCAATCAGACGTATAAAATACAGACTTTGGTTAACAACTATTTTTAAATTATTTCCCACCGAAGCAAATCCATCCAGGCTGCTCATCTGAATAACAGCCGAGCGTTGTCTTCGCCTGTAAAAATACCACACTACCAGCCCCGGTATCAGCGCAAGGAGGAAAAGGAATCCCGGATTGGCAAATGTTATTGATTTAAGCATGATTAGATATTCCTGTTGTTTCATGAATAAATGTGATCGCCTCCGAAAGACTCTGCTCATTTTCCGAAGCCACCGGCTGCGCTTTGGCAAATTTTACCATATCAGCATGTACCAGCAAATTATTTAAACGGTCAAGAGTTATACGTGGACAAACCGGATTGTTCTGAAGATTTTGAATGATTTCAGAGCTGGTTTGCTCGAGCGCCTGAATCTGAAAGCGATCCTCAATGTATTTTCTCAGTATTTCAGTAAGTTCTGAATGATATGCCTTTATTTTTCCCGATTGCCACAGCTTTTTGATTCTGAGTTTTTCAAGTTCCTGCAATGCTGCTTCATGTGGTAGGAAAACAATTTTTGGTTTAAACTGAAGTACCGGTTGTTTCTTCTTTCGTTTTGAAATATACCATATTATAAATAAAACAATTAGAATGACTGCCAGCCCGGCAAGAATCCATGGCAACATTTCCCGGAAAGTAATAGGAACCTTTAAAGGTCCGATAATGGGTTTGATTGCCTGAGTTGTATCAACTTTCACGGTATGAACTGCCAGAAGTAACAATCCTGATGTACCGGAAAGTCGGCTTGTATCAGGCGTCAATTTGTACTGAAACGGTATCTGAGGTATAGTATAAAAACCCGAATCATAACACGTTATATTAAACTCCTGAGAAAATGTCACTGATTTTCGATCCTCGGAAAAGGTTGTATCTATTTTTCCACGACCAATAACCGAAATATTGCCAAGGATTGTATCAGGAATAAAAGGCCAAAAAACCTTCACGGCAGATGGTCCTGAAAATTTAAGAGTTAACCCAACATGGTCGCCAATGAGCATTGCATTAGTGTCGAGTTTTGCAGTCATACTTACCTCTTGTGAAAAAAGAGCGGAAAACTGTAAAAATAGAAAGATAATCAGAATGTTGAATCTAACAAATTGCATATCCGGGTATTTCTTTTCACTTTTCATTTTTCGTTCAACGTCTTGCCCCTCTTTTTCTGAAAAGGTTCATTAATGGTTTGATATAGTCCTTATCCGTTGCAACTTTTGCAACATCAACGCCACTCCTGCGAAAAGTATCCGTCAGAAATTCATTATGCGCCTTATACCAATTATTATATTGCCTCCGCACCTTTCGGTCAGATGAATCAATCCAGCGATGTTTATCGGTTTCTGCGTCCTTTGCATAAATTAATCCTACATCCGGAAGTTCGGTCTCCCCTTCATCATAAACCCTGACAGCAATAAGATCGTGTTTTTTATTAGCGATCTTGATAGCATCCTCAAAATCCCGGTTCATATAATCGCTAAGCATAAAGGCGGTACAACGTTTTTTAATCGCATTTGTGAGGAACCGTAAAGGCTCCGTCAGATTTGTTCCCTGTTGCTCTGGCTTGAATTCAATCAATTCACGGATAATTCTCAAAATATGTGAAGTACCCTTCTTCGGAGGAATAAATTTTTCAACTGTTTTGCTAAAAAATATCACTCCAACCTTGTCATTATTTTGAATTGCGCTGAATGCTAAAACTGCGGCAATCTCAGTAATTACCTCCTTCTTAAGAGTTTTTCTGGTTCCAAAATGGTTTGATCCGCTAACATCAATAAGTAGCATAACCGTCAGTTCCCGCTCCTCGTCAAATATTTTTATAAAAGGATGATTAAACCTTGCCGTTACATTCCAGTCAATGCTCCGAATATCATCGCCAGGCTGATACTCGCGCACTTCAGAGAATGCCATTCCCCTACCCTTAAATACTGAATGATACTCGCCCGAAAAGATCTGATTGCTCAGTCCCCTGGTTTTAATCTCGATTTTTCGAACCTTCTTGAAAAGTTCTACAGATTCCATAATTATTGAAAATAGGGAAATAACGAAATAGCGAAATAGCGAAAAAACAAAATCTGATTATGGCACTTCAACGGTGTTTAAAATTTCGTTGATTATATCTTCGGATGTAATATTTTCCGCTTCAGCCTCATAACTAAGTCCGATTCTATGTCGCAAAACATCATGAGCAACAGCGCGAATATCCTCTGGAATTACATAACCGCGACGCTTTATAAATGCGAACGCCTTTGCCGCCAGAGCCAGATAAATACTGGCTCTCGGCGATCCTCCATAGCTGATTAGTCCTTCAAATTTCTTGAGTTTATAATCCCCCGGAAACCTGCTTGCGAAAACGATATCCGTTATATAATTCTCGATTTTCTCATCAAGGTAAACTTCACGGGCAATAGCCCTTGCGCGAAGAATGTCTTCAGGCTTGATAATCTTTGATGTGCTATATGACTCATTACCAATATTCTGACGAATAATAAGCTTTTCCTCTTTTTTATCGGGATAACCTATTACAACCTTCAGCATGAAACGGTCAACCTGAGCTTCAGGTAAAGGATAGGTTCCCTCCTGCTCTATCGGATTTTCGGTTGCCAAAACCAGAAATGGCTCTGGAAGAACAAAAGTCTCATCGCCAATTGTTACCTGCCTCTCCTGCATTGCTTCAAGCAGAGCGCTCTGAACCTTTGCGGGACTGCGGTTGATTTCATCTGCAAGAATAAAATTGGCAAAAATGGGTCCTTTGCGGATTTTAAATTCTTCATTTTTCTGACTGTATATCAACGTGCCCAGCAAATCGGCAGGTAGCAGGTCGGGAGTAAACTGAATCCGACTGAATTTCGCATCAATACAATTTGCCAACGACTTAATTGCCAACGTCTTTGCCAATCCGGGAACGCCTTCAAGCAAAATATGTCCATTGGCAAGTAAACCAATCATAAGGCGCTCAATCATCTGTTTCTGACCAATAATGACCTTATGCATTTCCATGGTCAGCATGTCAACAAATGCGCTCTCCTTTTGGATCCGCTCATTTAATTCTTTAATGTCAGTTTCAACCATATTGAATATTTTTGAGGGTGCAAATTTATAAAAGTTGGTAGAATTTCTTCATACCTGTTGATGTTAATATTTGTTAACCATTTCTTAAATAAATGTTAAAATAAATCAATATTGACCAATTATTCGTGATGATATAATTCACCTTTAAGAATAGTAAGAGCTCTGTAGAGTTGTTCAGTAAAAAATAACCGTACCATTTGATGAGAAAAAGTCATTTGAGAAAGCGATAATAAAAAGGATGCCTTATTTTTGAACGATTCGTCAAATCCAAAAGCGCCTCCTACAACGAAGACAAGGTTTTTACCTCCTGAAACAAAATATTTGTTCAAAAAACCTGCAAATCCTACACTCCGCATTTCCTTACCCCGTTCATCAAGAAGTACAACTATATCTCCCTGTCTGATATGTCGTTCAACCAATTGCGATTCCTTCATTTTCAACTCGGGATGAGATAATGAAACCTGATTCTTTTGAGAAGGAATCTCAATAATTTCAAAAGGAATATAGCGGTTTACACGAATTCTGTACTCTTCAATACCTGAATTAAGCCAGGCTTCATCGGTTTTACCGAGGAGAATAAGCTTAATCTTCATTCTTCATATAATTTTGTACTTTTGTAGCAAAAGAGTTAAGAGTTCCATAATTCTACTACCATGAAAAAACGTTCATTTCTTTTAAATATTTTACTGCTGACAACTTTACTCTTGATTAGTACTTCTGCCTTTTCCGGTCAGGAAGAAACAGCAAATAAGGTTGCTTCTGCCATTCAGGCAGGCAATGCGCAGGATGTTTCCAAATATTTCAATGCAATGATTGATCTTACAGTTCCAGGTTATGATGATATTTACAGCAAAGCTCAGGCAGGACAGATTTTGAAAGAATTTTTTTCGCAAAATCCGGTTAAAAACTTCAAAATCACCAAGCAAGGTTCTTCTCCCGATGGATCTCAATACACAATTGGCAGCCTTGAAACAAGTAAAAAAACATACCGCATCTACTTCTTAGTAAAAGTTGTCGGAGGTCTGAATCTTGTCCAACAATTCCAGATTCAGGATATTTAGTCCTGTGAATAAGCCAATTGACCGACTTTCATTTTGCATTTTTTTACGATTCTTTTATGACTATTGATGAAATTATTGACCAGGCGTTATTTGAAGATATTGGCGATGGCGATCATACCACCCTTGCTACAATCCCTGGAGGGTCAATTGGCAAAGCGCAATTATTGATCAAGGATTCAGGCGTTCTTTGTGGAG
>JAPLDO010000187.1 GCA_026391715.1 Bacteroidota bacterium | reverse complement strand
ATCGCTCGCCGTACTGAGGTTCCCTACAGAGTCAATGGCAGTAATAAAGTAGCAGCCCACAAACGAATCTGGCGGGTTATGGTAATAAACAGAATCGCTTGGGTTCATTAAAGAGTCAATAAGAACCAGATTCGCAGTGGTTGGCGAATACCAGATATAGTATTTTGCAATGTCATAGTTACAAGTATCTGCAACAGGATTAATCCATGATAACCTGTTTGTTGAGTCCTCGCATATTGTTTTAACTGTGAGTAAGGGAGGACATGGAGGAGAGTTGTCTTCCGGAACAGCGCATGTTTCCTGCGAAAAGTTAATAATCGGCTCAACAAAGCCCGGCGCTGAATACTTTCCCAAACTTTTAATCTTGTAACAATATAGCGCTCCATTCACTAACCCTCTGTCGTTGTACAAAGGCAGCGTACTTATTCCTACCGAATCATAACCGCTGGCGCCGGGATCTTTCCTATATACGACAAAACGGTTGTTATTCCAGGGAACATCATTTGTCCATGAAAGCGTAAGCCTTTTATCGCGTGGCTTCAAATTAAGAAACATGGAAGAGGCGACCTGTGACTCGCCGATTAGAAACCGGTTTCCCGGCGTTACATTGTAAAGATCAATTCTGTATTTGTAACCGAAATCATTTGTATTCAGATTATGGTCGTTAAGAATAGTGTCGGTGAGGTTATTCAATGAATCAATCAGCGAAAATTGTCCGGAATTATCAGATTTTGCTCGTAAAACCAGGTATTTATAAGGTCCGGGCGCCTGAATTGAATCAATTTCAGTGGGCATTGACCAGGCAAGGTAAATCGAACCATCCTGTTGACTTGTTGAGGTAACGCTTACATTGGTAATTACCGCAACATCCTTTTTCAGCGTGGCGCAGGCTTCATTGGAGGCATAGCTTTCAGCCCGGTCGGCGTAAACTGCAACTGCGAGGTAACAATATTTAAGTCCGCGGGCAAGTCCG
Organism: Bacteroidota bacterium; assembly: GCA_026391715.1. GTDB lineage: Bacteria > Bacteroidota > Bacteroidia > Bacteroidales > FEN-979 > CAIVAT01. The sequence continues at coordinate 938 of JAPLDO010000187.1, read as the reverse complement.
ACGCCGTTATTATCATCAAGAAAAGTAGTCTGACTGATTCCCTTAATTTCGCCAATTTTTGCATATCCCAGATACGCGGGAACGCCGGTTTGACAATAACCCGGCACATACCCTGTTGAATCGGCTTTTCGGAAAATCAGAAACCCGGCGGCATTCGGGCATTGGTAATTATCCCAGCTCAGCGTGATTGTATTTCCCATTGGAGCTGCAGTAAGGTTGTCCGGGGCTGGTCCAACCACCAGTATTTTCATTGACTTCATGGTTACCAGGTTAACCGGGCTTGCATTATCTTTTGCTTTGAAGAAAACCTGGTATGGAGCTTTTTTAATATGATTGCACACCGTATTCCATTGGAAAAGCGCCTGTGTGCGACCTAAACCCGAAGCAGGATTTGGATTAAGGTTTGCCGGAGATTCGCTGAGAATCAGTGGTCCGCCTGTCCCCGTTAAAGTTACCACGTTGCTGTCGGGATCGTAAGTTTTCACAACGAAGCGAAGGTTTTTTCCAGCTTCTATACAGGTATCGGCAACGGAATCAATAACCGGCGGACGATTATTACATGCAACGACAATGATTTGCATATCACGAAGAATACTGCCGATCTTTTGTCCGTTGCGCCACTCTTCAATCAAGATTGCAACGTTATATTCTCCCTGCTGCATAGGGCTGTCCCAAAGCAGGTCGCCGGTAATTGGATTAAGGGTTAAACTGGTTGATGCGGCAGGATATGAATACCCCGGAATTACCTGACCGAGAGCGCCTCGGCAAGGCACAAGTCTGTACGACAAGCTATCGCCATCAACATCGTAAGCGCCTGGATTGTGGTAAAAAGGCTGATGAACACAACCATTGTCAACCGGGGGAATCAAAAGAACAGGAGAATTGTTGTATCCTCCAATGAAGGGGCTGAGGGTAAGCTCGGAGTAGATAAACAATGG
>JAPLDO010000074.1 GCA_026391715.1 Bacteroidota bacterium | reverse complement strand
AGTATGAATTGTAAGTTGGTAAGTTGGTAAGTTGGTAAGGTGGTAAGGTGGTAAGCTGGCGAAATTGAGCGCAGATAGGTTTATGGGGTTTTGGGAGGAGCTGATTGAGGAAATAATTACCATCAGCAGGATGATCGGCAGGGTAAATGAACGGTTGATTTTCATATTGAAAGAGTTGGTTCGGAATAAACAGGATGGAATATTAGCAAAAGGAGTTTGTGTTACAAAGATTGTACCGGATTGGAATCACTACAAATTTACATGTTTGCTGAAAACTGTTCCCGAAATTTCTCATATACCTGAGACGGGATAACTTTGTATTTTACAAAAATGCACACTACATTTGCCTCAGATGTGTAAAATATGAATTTCTTATTTGATCTGCACTTAACCAAAGAAGACAATCTTCTTAATAAATTCTCCGAGAATTATTGTCAAATTACCTTACGGACATTGTAATCAGCGGTTCATTAAATTGAGAAAATCTTTAAAATCCCAAAAAGAAGAAAATTGAAATCAATTCCAAAAACAGCCCCAATGAAAACTAAACTTTACCTTCTTGCTTTTTGCATTGTTTTTGTATTTGCCGACTCTCTCGCACAGATTACCATAGTCCTTCGACCCGGCGCAGAAACAGGTAAAGACGCAATTATCGCCAGTTGTGTCCCATGCGGTTATAACAATATGAACGGTGGCAGCTCCGCAGAGTTTTTTGCATGCGCCTGGACGAATGGCGGAGCGGAATCTAATGGCAGGGGCTTAATAGAATTTGATTTAACCGCCATCCCTGCCAATTCAACAATCATCAAAGCAATCTTATCACTGTATTATAACCCGGAAAGTTCAAACGGAAGCCACTCTTGTTTAAGTGGTTCAAACGCCAGTCTGTTGAAAAGAATTACCGAACCCTGGCTTGAAAACGTTGTAACCTGGGACAACCAACCGGCAACAACAGATACAAATGCGGTAACGCTTCCGGCGAGCGTCACGTTTTATCAGGATTATCCATATATTGATGTTACTGATTTGGTAACTGATATGATAAAATTTCCGACACGTAGTTTTGGATTTATGTTAAAAGTTGCTTACGAGCATTATTACCGAAGGATGATCTTCGCTTCAAGCGACCATGCCGACACAACGTTGCATCCTAAGCTCGAAATAACATATAAATCGGGACTTGGATGTCAGGAACCTGGCGCCAGCGAAAGTATTCGCTTATTTCCAAATCCGAATGAAGGAAGGTTTACAATTAGTAACATTGGAAACTTTATCTATTCAGTTGACGTTTATGATGGGTATGGAGCCAGGGTTTATCATGAAAAAGTAAAATCCGAAAATGAAGAAATTAATTTATTCAATCTTCCAAAGGGAATTTATTTTGTGAGAATGGCTCTGGAAAAAGGCGTTGTAACAAAGAAAGTTTCCATCTATTGATAAATGAAACCTTTCACACTTAGGTTCAAATGGCTTATCAAAAGGTTTTATTGCACCGCGAAACGACCAACTTTTAACTAAGAAACCACTGCAAAACGAGATATTAGCGCTGTTTAAGGAAAATCTTCCGGTAAAGGAGATTCTTCGTCATTTTCAGGAACCGGGGAAGTTGCATGAACCTGTTTCTGACAGTCGGCAACCGGGTAGGTTCCGACTTCATTTGAAGGATTTGGTTGGCTCTTCCCGCGCAATTGTTACAGCTTCCGTTTTTGAAGCGACTTCGCTCACCCATCTTGTTCTTCTCCCGGAGAAAGAGGAAGCCGCCTATTTTTTCAATGATCTTCAGCAGATTCTCAAAGACCGGGTATATTTCTTTCCATCATCATTTAAAAAAGGTTTTCAAAGCGGAATTAAGGACAATCAGGGTTTGTTATCACGGACAGAAGTATTGAACCTGTTAAACAGCCGGCTCCGAAAGTTTATCATCGTGAGTTATCCGGAAGCTGTTACAGAAAAGGTTGTCAGTAAAAAATACCTTGAAAAAAACACCCTGAAACTTTCGGTAGGCGAGAGGGTCAATATGGAATTTGTTATTGATTTGCTCGTGGAATATGAATTTGAACGTACCGATTTTATTACTGAACCCGGACAGTTTTCATTGCGCGGGGGATTGATTGACGTCTATTCATTCAGTTATGATCATCCTTTCCGAATAGAATTTGCAGGAGATAATGTAGCTTCAATGCGTTCTTTTGACCCATCAACCCAGCTTTCAATACAAAAGTTGCAGGAGATTAGCATCGTTCCCGACATCCGGGTGGATGCAGGGAAAAAGATCAATTACGAATCGGTCTTTTCTTTTCTTCCTGAAAAAGCGGTTTTCTGGCTCTCCGATGTTGGATCAATGGCTCATATTGTGGGTAAACAGCCTGCTTCGGAGCTCCTTCTCCACGGTAGCGAGTTTTTGAGAACCTTCCTCGATTTCTCAAGTATCGAGTTTGGGACTCAGCCATATTTCAAAACTGCCGGTCAGGTTGTTTTCAATACCGTACCACAACCATCCTTCAATAAAAACTTTGACCTGTTTCTCAGTGATCTCAGGAAAAATGAGCAGGAAGGCTACCGTAATTTTTTACTGGCAGATAATCCCAAACAGGCTGAACGATTGCAAACTATTCTCGACGATATTGAACCAAAATCTATTAACGAACCCCTCGTCCCTCGTCCCGACATAACCGCCACCCTGAATATTTCGCTCCACGAAGGATTCATTGACAAGGATGTAAAAATCGCCTTCTATACCGATCATCAATTGTTTGAGAGGTATCACCGTTTCCACCTTCGCGATGGATATACAAGCAAGGAGGCGCTTAAGCTGAAGGAGTTGTACGATCTGAGACCGGGTGATTTTGTAACTCACATTGATCATGGCGTGGGCAGGTTCGATGGACTTGAAAAGATCGTGAATAACGGCAAGGAGCAGGAAGCTATCCGGTTGATATATAAAAATGACGACCTTCTTTATGTCAGCATCCATTCCCTCCACCGGATTTCAAAATATATCGGCAAGGAGGGCACAGCTCCAACTTTGAACCGGCTGGGTTCGGATGTGTGGAATAAGCTCAAGAACAAAACCAAAAGCCGCGTTAAAGATATTGCGAGGGAATTGATCCGGCTTTATGCCGAGCGTCGCGCCAGTCAAGGCATGTCGTGTGCGCCTGATACTTACCTTCAGGCAGAACTCGAGGCTTCTTTTATCTATGAAGATACTCCTGATCAAATAAAAGCCACAGCCGACGTCAAGCGCGACCTCGAAGCCTCCTTCCCGATGGACAGGCTGATATGCGGCGACGTCGGATTCGGAAAGACAGAAATTGCCATCCGGGCGGCATTTAAAGTTGTTACAGAAAGCAAACAGGTTGCAGTGCTGGTTCCAACCACCATCCTTGCCTTACAGCATTATAAAACATTTTCTGAGAGGTTAAAGGCATTTCCCTGCCGTGTGGAATATATCAACCGTTTTAAATCGGCGCGGGAACAAAAAGAACTGCTTGCCGACCTGGAAAAGGGCAAAATAGACATCCTTATCGGAACTCACAGGATTCTGAGCAAAGATATTCAGTTCAAAGACCTGGGGCTGATGGTAATTGACGAGGAACAGAAATTTGGAGTTGGCGCCAAAGAAAAAATCAAAATGATAAGGGTGAATGTGGATTCTTTGACGCTCACCGCTACGCCAATTCCAAGAACATTACAGTTTTCACTGATGGGGGCGCGAGATCTTTCGATCATCAATACACCGCCGCCAAACCGCTATCCCGTTCAAACGGAAATTCATCGGTTTGGCGAGGAGGTGATAAAAGAGGCTATCACTTTTGAAGTTCAGCGCGGGGGACAGGTTTTCTTCGTCACAACCCGCGTGATGAACATCATGGAAATTTCGGTCATGGTGCAGCGTATGGTTCCCGGCGTAAAAGTTGCCGTTGCCCATGGACAAATGGATGGGCATAAGCTCGAAAAGGTGATGCTCGATTTTATTGAAGGCGAGTATGATGTGCTAATTGCCACTACTATTATTGAATCGGGGCTCGACATTTCCAACGTGAATACCATTATCATAAACGACGCCCATCATTACGGGCTTAGCGATTTGCACCAGTTGCGGGGACGGGTTGGACGTTCAAATAAAAAAGCCTTCTGCTATCTGCTCGCCCCGCCAATGTCAACTTTAACTGACGAAGCCCGCAAGCGGCTTCGCGCCATTGAAGAGTTTGCCGATCTCGGCAGCGGGTTTAACATTGCCATGCGCGACCTCGACATCCGCGGGGCGGGAAATATACTTGGCGCCGAACAGAGCGGTTTCATCTCTGAAATCGGTTATGAGATGTACCAGAAAATTCTCGACGAGGCTCTACTAGAACTCAGGGAAACTGATTTCAAAGAGCTGTTTACCGAGCAAAGCCAACGGCAATTTGTTCATGATTGCGTTATTGAAACCGACCTCGAAATACTGATCCCCGATTACTATATTTCGAACATGACGGAACGGTTAAACCTATACAAGGAACTTGATTCTATTGGCAATGAAACCGATCTTGGGAAATTCAGGTTGATGCTGACCGACAGGTTCGGCTCGTTACCTTTGCAAACCGAGGATTTACTTCATACAATCAGGTTACGCTGGCTTGCAAAGAAAATCGGGTTTGAGAAACTTGTCCTGCGTAATCAGCGGCTAACGGCATATTATATCAACAATGCGGAGTCTGACTATTTTCAATCCCTGCAATTTACCGCTATCCTTGAGTTCATCAAACACAACCCCAGCTATTGCCGGATGAAAGAGGATAAAGGAAGACTTTCTGTTGGATTTTCCGATATCAGGGGTATTGATGAAGCCATCATTAAGTTGGAAGCGTTCCAAATTTCAAAAATAACGAACATTTAGTAAGCGAGCGGCTCTCATTACATTGACTTTTCGTACTTTTGCGTAATTATTTTGAATTTAAACCTTTAAAAATAGTTTATGAAAAAACTTCTACTTTTTATTACCGCCTTGATGTCGGCAGGCGCAATTATGGCTCAAACCGACTGTTCCGATATCTTTATGTCAGAATATGTTGAGGGCTGGAACAACAACAAAGGGCTGGAACTTTATAATCCAACCAAAGCGTCCATCACTTTAGATGGGGTATATCGTCTTATACGTTTCTCAAACGGCAGCACAACATCTGATACCGAAATTGCTTACACCCTGCCTCTTACCGGAACAATTGACTCTTATAAGGTGATGGTGATCATTCAGGACACTGTTCCGGCTGGTCAGGATACTATGGTTTGGCCTGGTTTACGAAAAAAAGGAACTTGGCTTGCACCTTATGCTTATGCTTCTCAGCCACCTTATACTCAGGGCGGTAATGTTGTATTCTGGAATGGCGATGATGCTGTTTCTCTTCAGAAAAAGCAAATAAATGGCACATGGAAAGACATTGATATTTTTGGTGAAATCGGCGTCAGACCTACTAACTGGCAGGGAAATTATAGCCCATCCGGAGCCTGGACAGACGTAAAACCTTATATTCTTGGCGTTGGAATTTACCTGACCAAAAGTAAAACCCTCTACCGCAAACATCAGATTAAACATGGCGTTGACCGCGCTACGATGATCCACTATGGCGATAGCGCAACCGGTGGGATTCCAAATAGCTTTAACGCCTGGCTGGAATACGATACGCTTCCTGCAAATTTCTTTGACAGTCTTGGCACACACTGGTGCGATTGTAAACAAACGTCGGGAATCAACCAGATAAAGAAGAATTATGAGATTTCAATCCTGCCCAACCCGGTTACCAATCGGCAGTTTACAGTTAAGGCATTAGCGCCGGTTGCATCTGTTGAAATTGTTTCGGTTGTTGGAGATTTAGTCCTCCAACGCCAATTTTCTGATAAACAAAAAGAGATAACGGTTCTGCTTAATGCACTTGCCAAAGGCGTTTACCTTGTTCGCATAACTTTTGAAGACAAACAAACGGTTACCCGGAAGATAATCATTGAATAAAATTATAATGCGTTATAATTTTATTAGATATAGGGGCAACCGGAACTGATTGCCCCTATGTTATATCCAATAAAACCAAATCCCAGGAAAAAATGAAGAAACACATTACACTTTTTAGCCTTTTATTCCTTTTACCTGTCCTCATTTTTGCTCAGAAGCATACGATTAGGGGCACCATTACCGACGCCAATTCTGGTGAGACCCTGATAGGGGCTACAATAAGCTACGGTGAAGGCAAAGGGGTGGTCTCTGATATGGATGGACGATATTTTTTAGCGCTTGAAAAAGGCGCCTATCATTTGAAGGTATCCTATGTTGGTTATGTTGCCCAGGAATCAGATGTTACGATCCAGAACTCAGATCTTACTCAGGACTTTCAACTGAAAACTCCGACTCTTACCGAAGTTGAGGTAGTTGCTGACGTTGCCAAGACCCGCGAGACGCCGGTTGCATTTTCGACGATTCAACCGATACAACTACAGGAAGAACTTGCTTCACGCGACATACCGATGATTCTTAATAAAACTCCCGGAGTTTACGCAACTCAACAGGGTGGAGGCGATGGCGATGCGCGTATCAACATCCGAGGATTCAGCCAGCGAAACCTGGCGGTAATGATTGATGGAATCCCGGTGAACGACATGGAAAATGGCTGGGTTTACTGGTCTAACTGGTTTGGACTCGATGCGGTAACACGTAGTATTCAGGTTCAGCGGGGACTTGGCGTTTCAAAACTGGCGCTGCCTTCAGTGGGTGGAACCATGAATATTATCACCAAAGGCATTGAAGCAAATATGGGCGGGGTAGTCAAAGGTGAAGTTGGTAGCGATGGTTACTTTCGTACTTCTATTGGAGTAACAACCGGACTGATGAAATATGGATGGGGCGTTACAATAGCCGGTTCTTACAAAGAGGGCAATGGATGGGCTGACAATACCTGGACAAAGGGTTGGTTTGGTTATATCAAAGTTGATAAACGACTTGGAAAACACACGTTGACTTTTTCTGCAATGGGGGCGCCACAGGAACACGGACAGCGCTCCTATATGAAATCAATTGCAACATTTGACAAAGGGTATGCAGCTAAATTGGGCGTTAACCAGGGTTCAATTGATACCACTTATTGCTATGGAACCCGGTACAATTCCAACTGGGGGTATTTGAATCGCTGGAACTTTGGACCAAACGGGAAAATTATGTACAACACACCTGAAAACTTAACTCAGTCAAAAAATTACTACTTTAAACCACAACTCAGTTTCAGGGATTTTTGGATAATAAATGAGAAACTATACTGGTCAAATATTCTATATGCCTCATTTGGCGACGGGGGCGGAACGGGAAATTTTAAAACGAATAAGGACGGCGCTTACATATCCTCAACTTTTGATATGCTTGCATCAAATGGCTTAATTGATTATCAAAGCGTTTATAACCGGAATATGAATGACACTATTACGCCCGGACGGTCTGAAGGAATTATCAGAAGCAGCGTTAATAATCATAGATGGTTTGGACTGTTATCAACATTTAATTGGGAAATCAACTCCTCGCTTACCTTCTCAGGTGGAATAGATCTAAGATCATATAAAGGACAACATTACGGCGAAGTCTATGATCTTCTGGGAGGCGAGTTTATGCGGGATAATGCAAATAAAAACATTGATCCCAGAAACACTAACCTTCATATTGGCGATAAAGTATATTATAATAACGATGGTTTGGTACGCTGGGGAGGAGCTTTTGCCCAGTTTGAGTTTAAAAAGGAGAAATGGCATGCCTTCCTGAATCTTACTGCCGCAATATCGGCGTACCAGAGAATTGATTATTTCAAGAAAAAGGATATTGTAGTCAATGGCAACACCTTTACCGAAGAGGTTGGTTTTGGCGATACTTTTTACTACGACGGAAATAAAAGCGCTATATATACGCCATCAAAAAGTTACACTAAATATACATCCGGAGATACTTTATTTGTAATCAAACCTTTAGGTGGCAACAAATATGATACTACAGCGTTGATCAATCCCCAGGCTTATGATATTAACTCCTCCGAAGCTCGTCCAACTCAGACAAAGTGGAAAATATTTCCGGGATTTACAGTGAAAGGCGGCGTTAATTTTAACCTCGACAGCCGTAATAATATTTTCATCAACCTTGGATATTTGTCAAAAGCTCCACGGTTTTCAAATGTATTCAGCAACGACAATAAAGAGTTTCTGGATGCTAAAAATGAGATCGTACAGGCATTCGAATTAGGATACAGCTATAACTCAAAAACAATCTCCCTGAATATTAATGGTTATTTGACAAAATGGAACAACCGTCCACTTGACGCCGCTGCCACAGTAGTAATCAATGGCGAAAACTTTCCTGCTAATATAAACGGCATGGATGCATTTCATAAAGGAATTGAAATTGAGTTTGGATGGAAACCAATACCCTCACTGCAATGGGACCAGGTACTATCCATTGGGGATTGGAAATGGACTTCGGCTGATACCGCTTATGTTTATGACGGCAGCGGGAACCTTCTTAAAAAGTTTTATTTTAATGCCAAGGGAGTTCATGTGGGAGATGCAGCTCAAATCCAGTTTATGGAAAGTATTCGTTGGGAAATTATTCCATATCTTTATCTTTCGGGCAGCTTCACTCTCTTTGGTAAAAATTACGCACAAATGGATCCAGCCTCGCTCGACCCGATCAATTATCCAAATAATTTTGATGCAAATGGCAATCCACGAGATTCATGGCAGGTTCCAATATATTATCTTGTTGATCTTAATGCCGGGTACCGATTCATTTTCAATAAACTCAAACTCGATATCCGGGCAAGTGTTTTAAACGTGTTCGACAAGGTTTACATTTCTGATGCGAAGAACAATGATTCATATTCAGTTTCTCCAAATCCAAATTCTTTCGACGCTACTTCCGCCGGAGTCTTTTTAGGTCCGGGCAGAACTTTTAACTGTTCAGTAGCGTTAACCTATTAATGTCGCCCTGGGGAATTTATGAAATTAAATATTTAACAGAAATCCAAAAACAAAAATGAAAAAAACAGCATTATTACTAATTTTTCTGGTATCTTTCAGCCATTATGTTTTCTCCCAGGCCAACATCGCAGCCGCCCGCGCCATGCCCGAAGGCTCCACGATAACAATCCGCGGCATCGTTACTAATGGTTCCGAACTTGGGATCATCCGCTATATCCAGGATGGCACTGCCGGAATTGCAGCTTATGGCTCGATTGTAAGCACAATTGATCGTGGCGATTCGGTAGTTGTTACCGGTGTGACCAAAAATTATAATTACCTTCTTGAGATTGACCCTGTGACTTCGATCACAGCCATTGCGCAGAAACCGGTTCCCGCCCCGCAGGTTATTACTCCTGCCCAGTTGAGCGAACAAAACGAGGCAGAACTTGTAAAGATGGTGGATGTTACCTTTGCCAATGCTGGCGGAGTTTTTTCAGGAAACACCAACTACAATGTTACCGCAAACGGTGAAACATGCCAGGTTCGAGTTAACAACGCTTCAAATCTCGTTGGACAGATTATCCCTGCCGATCAGGTTACAGTTATCGGACTTTGTTCGCAATTTTCATATACCAGCTCAACCAGCGGGTATCAGTTGCTGCTTCGCGATAAAAACGACATCATCAGTTCCAGTTCAATTGTATTCACTACGCCGCTTACAGTTTCAAATATTACCACGAGCGCGCTTTCTTTTAGCTGGAATACCAATATCGCCGGAACAACTGAACTTTTCTATGGACTTACCCCGCAACTGGAACTTGGTCACGTCAGCGTAACCGGCGCTGGAATTGCCCACACAATCAATATTACCGCGCTTCATGCCGCCGATCTGGTATATGTGCAGGCATTTTCTGTCGCCTCTTCCGACACGGGATTTTCCGGGCTTAAAACCTTTATCACCCAATCAACATCAGCCGGCTGGATTAAAACCTATTTTACCCGTCCTGTTGATACAACTGTTGCAACAGGTCCCAAGGCTATTCAAATCTATCGCGCAGTTGACGATACCTGCATTGCCTATATCAACCGGGCAAAATACAACATTGATATTGCCATTTACAATTTTAACATTGAAGGAATCAGTAACATAGCCACCGCTCTTAACAATGCCAACAACAGAGGCGTGAAGGTAAGGGTGATAACCGATGGCGGAACCAACAATTCCGCAATTCCACTGCTTGTTCAAGGTATCGGAAGGCTTGGCAGACCAGTCACAACAGGCATCATGCACAACAAATTTATGGTTATTGACGGGAAGTCGGTAAATCAGAATGATCCAATCGTGTGGACAGGCTCCTGCAACTGGACCGATCAGAATATAAACACCGACGCCAATAACATTCTTTTTATCCAGGACGCCAGTCTTGCAAAAGTTTATACCATTGAATTCAACGAAATGTTTGGTTCAGATACAATAACCCCGAATCTCGCGAAGGCAAAGTTTGGTCCGGAAAAATCTGATAACACTCCCCATGAATTAATTATAGGCGGCAACAGGGTCGAAGTTTTTTTCAGCCCCAGCGACGGGGTTAATCAGCAAATCATCAATCATATCAATACAGCGAACAGCGACATTGAGGTTGGGACAATGCTCATCACCCGGAAAGTTATTAGCGATGCGATTATTGCGAAATCAGCGGCAGGCGTATCATCCAGGGTAATAATAAGCAACCGGGGCACATCTGATGCCACCGTTATCGCAAATCTTATCGCTGCGCTTGGAAACAATTTCAGAGAATACCACGAACAGGGATGGCTTCACAGCAAGTCAATGATCGTTGATCAGTCAAATACTTCGTCCGACCCGTTTGTATGGACAGGTTCTCATAACTGGAGCGATGCGGCAAATGTTAGCAACGACGAAAATTCAATCGTTATTCATCAGGCTCAGATAGCCAATCTGTTTTATCAGGAGTTTAAATATCGGTTCGATAAAGCAATTCCTTTAAGCGAACATCCAGTTCTCAATCTTGGTCCCGACCAAACAGTATTCGCAGGAACTACCGTAGCTCTCGACGCCGGTCAGTTTACTAACTATGTGTGGTCAACAGGTGAATTTACCCAGATCATCCATGTGGATTCTTCTGGTTTAGGATATGGCGTGAAAAAAATCTATTGCCGGGTAACCGATTCTTATGGAACACAATCAGATACTGTCAGAATTACATTTAAACCGCATAATCCGCTTCTTGATTTGGGGCACGATACATTGGTTTTTGGCGGAGATACCGTTACTCTCGACGCCGGTCAGTTTAATACATATAATTGGTCAACCGGCGCATCAACCCGGATTATTAAAGTTGATTCGGCAGGCATTGGATTGGGTACGAAAAAAATCTTTTGCACCGTAACTGACGCCGATGGAGCACAATCCGATACAGTTAGAATAACCTTTAAGGCGCACAATCCCGGCATTGAAGAAAATAATGGACTAATATCACACTTCTCATTGTCTCCTAATCCTACTGACGGTCGGGTTACAATCAGTTTTACTGCCACAGGAAATGAAAAAACGAGCGTAGAGATTTCGGGTTACGACGGACGGGTTGGCTGGAGTACGGCGATTACAACTCGTTTCGGATCCAATTCACTGACAATTGAAAATCTTCGTCTGCCTTCTGGAATTTATATGGTTCGGATGAAGACGAGCGCGGGAAATCTGGTTAGAAAATTGATCATAAGATAGAAGTTGAAAAGGTTATTATGCAATACTGAATAACCTTTTTCGTTAGGATATTTAATTAGTATTAACCTCAATTCACAGGTTTGTGTCCGATTGTCTGGTAATTATTCCGACTTACAATGAAAAGGAAAACATCGCCCGTATTGTGCGCAAGGTGTTTTCGCTCACCAAGGAATTTAATATTCTGATTGTTGAAGACAATTCACCCGACGGAACGGCAGATATCGTAAAATCGTTAATGCCAGAGTTTCCGGGACGATTGTTTATCGAGGAGCGCCAAGGAAAACTCGGACTTGGAACCGCCTATATTCACGGTTTTAAATGGGCTCTGAAACAGGGCTATTCGTTTATTTTCGAAATGGACGCCGACTTTTCACATAACCCCGATGATCTGATCAAGCTTTATGACGCCGCCAAAAATCATGGCGGCGATCTGGTCATCGGGTCGCGTTATATTGTTGGCGTAAACGTTGTTAACTGGCCTATGGGCAGGGTGCTGATGTCGTACGTCGCCTCGGTTTATGTTCGGTTTGTTACGCGGATGAAGATTATGGATACAACCGCAGGGTTCAAGTGTTATACACGCAAAGTACTCGAAACCATTGACCTTGACAAAGTTCGTTTTACAGGCTATGCTTTTCAGATTGAAATGAAATACACAGCCTGGAAACTTGGATTTAAAATTGTGGAGGTTCCGATAATATTTACCGACCGCACTATGGGCGAGTCGAAGATGAGCAAAGGAATATTTAAAGAGGCTGTTCTTGGCGTTATAAGCCTTAGGTGGCGCGGAATTCTGAAGCGAATCAAGCCGCGAATGGCATAGCCGTAATTACCCCGCGTCAGGGTCGCCCCAATTCGTCAGGGCGGTTTTATCCGTTACAAATGAAAAATTATTACATAAATAACGCATTGATTGTCAATGAGCAGGAAAAATTTGCCGGAGCTGTTTTTATCCGCGATGGCTTGATTGATGAAGTGTTTCATGGAAATGCCCCTGCCGGATTTATCTTTCCTGAGAATACAATACAACTCGACGCAAAACAGAAATACCTGATCCCCGGAGTAATTGATGATCATGTTCATTTTCGCGAACCGGGGTTGGAATCAAAAGGGGATATTTCTACCGAATCAAGGGCTGCTGTTGCAGGAGGCGTAACTTCATTCATGGAGATGCCCAATACCATTCCCAATGCAACCACACTTGAAATTCTGGAGGAGAAGTATCGCCTGGCGTCGTTGAAGTCGCTTGCAAATTATTCTTTTTTTCTCGGCGCTTCCAATTTCAATATTCAAGAAATTGAGAACGCAGATCCAGGGTTAATCTGTGGTTTGAAACTTTTTCTGGGATCCTCCACCGGCGATATGAAGGTTGATGATCCTGAGGTTCTGGAACAAATATTTAAACGGTCGCCTATTCTGATAGTGGTTCATGCAGAGGATGACGCAATTATTCAGGAAAACCTCAAGTCGTTTAAGGTGCGTTATGGAGAGCTGATACCGCCGGAAGCGCATCCACTTATCCGAAGCGAGGAAGCCTGTTACAGCTCTTCGGAATATGCCGTTTCTCTTGCCAAACAGTATAACAGCCGCCTTCACCTCGCTCATCTGAGCTCGGTCCGGGAACTTGATCTTCTTGGAAATGAATTTCCACTCGAAAACAAGCGAATCACCGGCGAAGTTTGTGTTCATCATCTGTGGTTCGACGATAGGGATTATCAGGATCTTGGCGCGAAAATCAAATGGAATCCTGCAATTAAAACAAGCGCTGATCGCGAAGGTTTACTTGCCGGTCTTTTAAATAATAAAATTGATATCATTGCCACCGACCATGCTCCTCACCTGAAATCGGAGAAAGAAAACCCTTATTGTTCCTGTCCTTCAGGAGGACCTTTGATTCAGCATTCACTTGTTGCCATGTTCGGACTTTTCCAGTTGGGTAAGATTCCGGTAGAGAAAATAGTTGAAAAAATGTGTCATGCTCCGGCTATTCTTTACCGTATCCACAAACGCGGTTTTATCAGGAAGGGTTTTGCTGCCGATCTTGTTCTGGTTGATCCCGACGATCCCTGGGAGGTTAAAAAAGAGAACATTTTATCAAAATGCGGATGGTCGCCCTTTGAAGGCGTCACCTTCAAATCTCGCGTTACTCATACATGGATAAATGGACGTCTGGTTTTCAATCAGGGTAAATTCGATGAATCGGCAAAAGGGATGCGGTTAACGTTCAACATAAAAAAACAGAAGATATGAAGTTAGATTTCCTTTTTATTTTACTTATTACAAGCTCATTAACTTCCTGTAACCCGGAAAATAAAGTGATTGAAGAAGCCTATCCCGATGGCTCTCCCAAAAGGGTTTGTGTTTATTTAGGGAAAGGCGCTAACCGCGAAATGATCAGGGAAACTACTTACTATCCCAATAAAAAACCTCAGATGGAAGGCGGCTATAAAGACAATAAGCGCGAGGGAAAGTGGCTCTACTGGTATGAAAACGGAAAAATGTGGAGTGAGGGTTTTTTTATCAGAGGCAAATCAGATGGTAAACGAACAACCTATTTTGAAAACGGGAAAGTCCGGTACGAAGGTTCATACAAGGAAGATATGCGAGTTAGCAAGTGGCGTTTTTTTGATGAAAATGGCAGGCTACTTCAGGAAGTTGACTATTCTGCGCCGCCAAAGGAAGGATTAAAATAGTTCCTGCCTTTTCTCAATCAAGCAATGTCAAATCCCTGATATTAATGCTTTTAAACCTGACAATCTTTATTCTTCCACAGGGATTTGGATCCTGGAATTTGTGGTTTGGAATTTTTAAAATATGCGGCTTTATCCCGTTTTGAGGATAAAGTTGGCGGTAAGTTTGAAACCGGAAGGCTAAAATTTCCCAAACTTCACCGACACGTTCGCATTGAAATTATTAATCAGTCCGCTGCTGGTATTGATAAGATTCAGGTCAGGCGTGTATCGGTACGAAATTCCGGCGTCGAACCGCAGGAATTTCAACAGATTGATTTCAACCATCACACCCGGTTGCACAACAAAGAAAGAATCCCAGTCGAGCGTTGAACCGCCACTATAATTATGATTTTGAGTATGGTAAAGCCCGGTGTTGTAAACCAGACCACCTCCTCCAATCAGGATGGGAAAGTTTACATGCACCAGTGAAGTTGGTAAAACCATGAATTCAAATTTCACGCCGCCGTAACCGCCATAAAGATAAGCTCCCCGTGAGTTATTGGTATCAACATTGTTGTACCAAAGGTTGCCGGGATTCATGATGCCATTGGCGCAAAGTCCCACCGAAAAGAAATGGTTCAGGATTACCCCCAGGCTTAACCCGCCAAGAAAAACGTCTCTGCCCTTAAATTGCGTATAAGAGAATTCAGGACCGATGTAATAGCCGATTTTTACAGGATGATCGGTCTTTTTAAAGAGGGTTTTAATCTCATCGTCGTTATTCTTTGAAGTAACGGTTTTAGATTCTTCCTGGGCAAATAAAGGAATTGCCTGGCATAAAACCAGAAAAAGCGCAATCAGTTTTGTTTTCATCGGATTGGTTTTGGTTGAATAATTATAACTCAATTTTACAAGTAATATTTTCAGGAAAATTTTGTTTTAAAAGCGAAAACATTATGAGATTTGGTATTTTGTTTCCACCGGTTCCCGCTATTCCGTAGTGATTGCACGGGAAATAACAATCTGCTGGATTTCGGAAGTGCCTTCGTAGATCTGCGTAACCTTGGCTTCGCGCATGAGCCGTTCAACGTGGTATTCCTTCACGTAACCATAGCCGCCATGAATTTGAACTGCTTCGGTGGTGACATACATAGCGGTTTCAGCGGCATAATATTTTGCCATGGCGCTCTCTTTTCCATAAGGCAGATGATTATCCTTAAGCCATGCCGCTTTGTAAACCAGATGACGGGCTGCTTCAAGACGCGTTGCCATAGTTGCAAGTTTAAAGGCAATCGCCTGGTGATTAATAATTTCCGTGCCAAATGATTTGCGTTCCTGAGCATACTTAAGCGCACGCTCATAAGCGCCTTCAGCAATTCCAAGCGCCTGAGCGGCAATGCCTATCCGACCGCCTTCGAGCAGTTTCATGGCGAATTTAAAGCCAAATCCATCTTCGCCGATTCTGTTTTCCTTTGAAACTTTTACATCGGTAAACATAACCGAATGGGTATCGCTGCTGCGCATTCCCATCTTGTCTTCATGAGGTCCGAGCGTTATTCCCGGCGCATGGCGATCAACAATGAGGGCGTTGATTCCTTTGTGTTTAAGTTCCGGAGAAGTCTGAGCCATCACGAGATAAATAGATCCTTTGTCAGCGCTGGTGATCCAGTTTTTGGTTCCATTCAAAAGGTAATAATCGCCCATGTCCACAGCAGTTGTGCGCTGAGAGGTGGCGTCGGAACCAGCTTCGGGTTCTGAGAGCAAAAACGCTCCTATTTTTTCACCTGACGCCAATGGACGAAGGTACTTCTCTTTTTGCGCTTCATTCCCGAAATGCTCGATACCATAGCAATTCAGTGAATTATGGACTGCAAGAATAACCGCCACTGATGAGTCGCATTTGGAAATCTCCTCAATTGCGAGCGAATACGAAATGTTGTCCATGCCGCCGCCGCCCCATTCCGGGGCAACCGTCATCCCAAGGAAACCCAGCTCAGCGAGGCGTTTTACATGCTGTGTAGGATAAATTCCTTTTGCATCGCGTTCAAGGACGTCGGTAAGCAGTTCGCGCTGCGCAAAGTCGCGCGCCGATTGCCGGATTATTTTCTGTTCTTCTGTAAATTCAAAGTGCATGAGTGGTTCTGTTTATCCTGCCAAAGATAGAAAAATAATACCATTTTATTAATTTTGTTCCTAAAACTGAATTTCATGTCAAAGGAAATGTGGAATACCGATATAAAGCCGATGAATATATTTACGGAAAGCAGCCCAACGAGTTTTTCAGGACATTTATTAAGAAATTCGATATTCGCCGAGTTCTTTTCGCGCATGCTCAAATTCGGCAATCATTTCATTTAAAATCTCTCCGGCCGGAAGAATTGAGGCGATAAGAGCAGCCGCCTGACCAATCTCAAGTTCGCCATCTTCCGTATCGCCTTCGAACATTCCAAGTTTTGCACGCCCCCTTCCAAGTAGTTCCTTCAAATCTTCAGGGGAAGCGCCTGAATCTTCAAGTTTATGAACCTGATGAAAAAATGAATTTCTGATAAGCCTTACGGGAACTACCTTTTTCATTGACAGGAAAGTGCCGCCATCGCCGGCTTCCAATATTTTTTGTTTGAAAGCCGGGTGAGCCGATGATTCTTCGGAAGCCACAAACCGGCTTCCAACCTGAACCCCATCGGCTCCGAGAGCGATAGCAGCGAGCATACTCCTTCCCGTAGCTATGCCGCCTGCTGCAATAAGCGGCAAATTTGTCGTCTGCCGAATCAGAGGAATCAGCGTCATGGTTGTGGTTTCCTCCTTACCGTTGTGACCGCCGGCTTCGAAGCCTTCAGCTACAATGGCGTCAACGCCGCTTTGTTCGCATTTCAACGCCGATTTAACATTGGCAATTACGTGAACTACCGTTATCCCATGTTGTTTTAAAACGGTTGTCCATGTTGTCGGATTGCCCGCAGAAGTAAAAACGATTTTTATACCTTCCCTGATAATAATATCGAACTGCTCATCAACTCGGGAATATATCAACGGCACATTCACGCCAAATGGTTTGCTTGTGGCGTTTTTGCATTTACGAATGTGTTCTTCTAAAATAATTGGTTCCATAGATCCGGCGCCCAAAAGCCCCAGTCCGCCGGCGTTACTTACCGCCGAAGTTAGTTTCCATCCGCTGCACCAGATCATTCCTGCCTGGATTATTGGAAATTTAATACCAAAAAGGGAGGAGATACGGTTATTCATGTTGTAAATTAGTTCGTATATTTAAATTTGAGGAAACTTAGTCTGGATTATTCATGAAAATTTTCTATGTGGTTCTCTGTGATACCTCAGATTTCTCTGTGTAATTTTTGGAAGGTTACACAGAGAACAAAAATTTCAAAAACAGTTCGCCGGCAAAAATAAAAAAAATGAAGGAGTTTATGAGCGCCAAAATCGGAAGTATATGTTGTTAAGAAATCAGACTTTACTATATTCGCCGAAAATCCAATTAACAGAGAACTTCTGAAACGAGAAGAATTTTCAATTAGAAACATGAACCAACAGTTTCTGCTCAAAATTGCCATCGAAGCCTCCATTAAAGCCGGCAAAGCTATTATGACAGTTTACAGTCAGCCTGTTATAGAGGCTGTTGCAAAAGATGATCTTTCGCCGCTTACTCTGGCTGATCAACAAGCAAACGACATCATTCTGAGACATCTTGCTCCAACCGGAATTCCAGTTCTAAGCGAAGAATCTTTGAAGGAATCATGGGAGGTAAGAAAATCATGGAAACAATGCTGGATTGTTGATCCGCTTGACGGCACCAAAGAATTTATCAAAAGAAACGGAGATTTTACCGTGAACATTGCTCTTGTGGTTCATGGAAAACCGGTAATGGGTATTATCTTTGCGCCTGCAACGGGTGAAATATATTTTGGTATGGCTGATTCAGGCGCATTCAAAACCATATTGTCATCTGAAAAAAGATTCACAGTTACTGCTGAAGAGGTGATAAGCCTCGCTAAAAGGATTCCGTTGCTGGATACATCGTCAGATGTTTTTAAAGTGGTGGCAAGTCGTTCGCACCGTAATTCGGAAACAGATGCATACATTAGCGGGATTGAACAGAAATATGCGCCGGTTAGGATTATTTCCCGCGGAAGTTCTTTGAAAATATGTATGGTTGCAGATGGTTCCGCTTCGGTTTACCCTCGATTCGCTCCAACAATGGAGTGGGACACGGCAGCCGGGCACGCCATAGCCGCCGCAGCGGGATGCAGGGTTTTTAATCCCGGCACAAACAAGTCGCTGACATATAATAAGGAACGCCTGGAAAATCCATATTTTATTGTTCGGAAAAATGATTGATACGGTCATTAATTAATTTGAAGAATAGCATGTTATGGTTTATCGCTCAGACTACCGATTTTAAAAATTTGGCTAAAGCCGGGGTTGTTTCTGGCATTTGTTATCCTCCAGCTAAAGCTGGAGGCAATTCAGCCAGAGCTGGAGGCAATTTAGAGGAATAAGCCATTTTGAATTGCCAATAGCTATTGGATTGAAGGAATAAGCCATTTTGAATTGCCAATAGCTTTAGCTATTGGATTGAAGGAATAAGTCATTTTGAATTGCCAATAGCTTTAGCTATTGGATTAAAGGAATAAGCCATTTTTGAATTGCCAATAGCTTTAGCTATTGGATTGAAGGATAGAATAGCACATTGGCTTTAGCCAAATATTTTATGTATTAAACGGAATAATTTAGCTGTAAGAATATCGGTTTTCATGAAAAACTACAATATCTCGAACCTAAAAGAACTTGAAGCGGAAGCCATCCACATCATCCGGGAGGTGGCTGCCGAATTTGAGAATCCTGTAATGCTCTATTCCATTGGCAAGGATTCCTCAGTAATGGTTCGTCTTGCCGAGAAGGCTTTTTTCCCCGGAAAGGTTCCGTTTCCTCTGATGCACATTGATTCAAAATGGAAATTTCGCGAGATGATCGGCTTTCGCGACCATTATGCCAGCGAAAAAGGATGGGAATTGATTGTGCATTTCAATAAGGAGGGATATGAAGCCGGCATTGGTCCATATACGCATGGTTCAAAGGTCCACACCGACATTATGAAAACCCAGGCTTTGCTTCAGGGTTTGGAAAAATATAAGTTCGATGCAGCTTTTGGCGGAGCGAGGCGCGATGAGGAAAAATCGCGCGCAAAGGAACGCATCTTTTCATTTCGCGACAGGGAACATCAATGGGATCCGAAAAATCAGCGACCCGAATTATGGGATACCTTCAATGCACGCGTTCATAAAGGCGAATCCATCAGGGTTTTTCCGCTTTCGAATTGGACAGAACTCGACATCTGGCAATACATCCGGCTTGAAAACATACCCATCGTGCCACTCTATTTTGCTAAGGAGCGACTTATTTTTCAGGACAATGGGAACCTAATTCTCGTGGATGATGAACGTATGCCGAAAGAGATGGCTGAACGCGCTACCATGCGGAAAGTGAGGTTCAGAACCCTCGGTTGCTATCCTCTTACAGGAGCTGTGGAATCAGATGCCGATACTATCGAAAAAATCGTGGAGGAGATGATGACTGCGACTAAATCGGAGCGCACTACAAGGGTTATTGACTTCGACCAGGAAGGAAGTATGGAACAAAAGAAGAGGGAGGGATACTTTTGATGGATATTCAATCATATCTTAATCAGGATCAGAAAAAGGATTTGTTGCGGTTACTTACTGCGGGTTCGGTTGACGATGGTAAATCAACCTTGATCGGACGGTTGCTGTTCGACAGCAAAAAACTCTATGAAGATCATCTGGCAGCCCTCGAAAGGGATTCAAAGCGAATTGGTCACGCGGGAGAGGAAATTGATTACGCGCTGCTGCTCGATGGATTAAAGGCTGAGAGGGAGCAGGGAATCACAATTGACGTCGCCTACCGGTATTTCTCAACCAGTCGTCGCAAATTCATCATTGCCGATACACCCGGACATGAACAATATACCCGGAACATGGTTACCGGAGCTTCAACGGCAAATCTCGCTATCATTCTGGTTGACGCCCGCACCGGGATAATTACCCAGACCAAACGGCATACTTATCTTGTATCATTGCTCGGAATTAAGCACATCGTTTTGGCTATCAATAAAATGGATTTGGTAAATTGGGACAAATCTATTTTTGAAAATATATGCAGCGAATACAAATCGTTTGTTACGCCACTTGATGTTCCTGACATCAACTTTATACCTTTATCGGCGCTGAAAGGCGACAATGTTGTTGATATTTCGGCAAATATGCCCTGGTATCACGGAAAAAGTCTGCTCGAATTTCTCGAAACCGTTCACATTCAGAGCGACCGGAATTTTGATGATTTCAGGTTTCCGGTGCAATATATTATCCGTCCTACCCTCGATTACCGCGGGTTTGCCGGAAAAGTTACTTCAGGCGTCATTGCACGCGGCGATGAGATCATGGTGTTGCCCTCAAGGAAAACATCAAAGGTGAAAAGTATTACTACCTACGATGGAGACCTGGATTACGCCTTTCCACCTCTTTCGGTGACACTTACGCTTGAGGATGAAATTGATATTTCCCGAGGCGATTTGCTGGTTCATCCGAATAATCTTCCAAAGATTGAGCGGCATTTTGAAGCTATGATGGTATGGATGGATGAACATCCGATGGATCCTTCACGCCATTTTTATATCAAGCAGAATACTCATAATACCCGCGTTCGAGTTGATAAAATCAGATATAAGGTTGACGTCAATACCCTCGAAGAGAGTCCGGTAGAGCATTTCAAATTGAATGAAATCGGAAGGGTTGTACTCACTACCGTTAAGCCGTTGTACTTCGATCCCTATAAGAAAAACCGAAGCACCGGTTCATTCATTCTGATTGATCCTGTGAGCCATAATACGGTGGCGGTTGGGATGATTATTGATAAAATGAGCAGCGACGATCTTCCTTCTGTAATTACCACACGGGAACGCGAACAGATTGCCCGCGGCGAAAATCTTATCTCCACAGAAGATTACGTGAAACAGTATAATCAGAAAAGCGCTACTTTGTGGATTACCGGACTGCACGGAAGCGGGAAAAATTTACTTGCTTTTACCCTCGAAAAGCGGCTTTTTGACATGGGGGCTACCGTAGTTTTGCTGGATGGTTTCTCAGTAAGATCGGGACTTTCACGCGAACTCGACTTTACGCCTGCCGACCGCGCCGAGCACCTTCGCCGGGTGGCGTATATGTGCAAAATCCTGAATGATCAGGGCATAATTACTATATGTTCATTTATCTCGCCCGATGAGAATATTCGGCGACAGGTGGCTGAAATTATCGGCAACGAGCGGTTTCATCTTTTCTATATGGATACTGAAATTGAGTTCTGCCGAAAACTGGACAGGTACGGACTCTACAAACAGGTTAATGAAGGAAGGTTGAAATTAATGCCAGGCATTGACGCGCCTTTTAACATTCCTGAAAAGCCGAACCTATCTTTCAAAACCGACGATCCTTTAAACATTGAAAAGGCTATAGGTTATATCGCCGCTTCCGGCATTTTTCCAGTTTGATTCCAGGTTAAAATTTCCTGACACATCTGACCTGAGGAAAACTATACGATTTGCTGCAAATCCAATATGGAGTAAAACCTGGTTCAGTTGAAACAAAAACTGCGCCGGTAGCATCCCATTCTGATGAACTCCAATACCAGGTATTGGGTATCAACCCGCTAATAACATTACCATGAACAATAATGGAATCCAACTCATCTGCTGAAGGCAGAAACCAGTCGGTATAGCCGTTAAGCGAAAGTGTGTCGCACATCTTTGCCGCAGAAGGACCGTTGCACGCAGCCACAATGGCTGTAGTATTCAGGTCTCCCTCCATAAACCCTAAATGTTGGGCGTTAATGCCGATCAGCGTTGAATCACAACCCCATAATTGCGATCCTGCATCAAACTGTGCGGCTATCATACCATGCATTCCTGTCGTATCAACATAAAATACAACCCCGCCTCCGGCTATCTGACCGATCGAAAAATTAACAGTTCCAATTTTCGACCATCCCTGCCCGTTTCCCATGTACAACCCGCTGCCAAAAGGTCCGTTTGAGGTAACATAAATGAGTAAACCTGCAACGGGACGGGAAGGTCGGTTGTTATAATCCATCCGCGGAAGGAGTAATCCCTGGTGGTCGGATTTAACTTCAAGCATTGCAGAACTGTCGGGCGAACTGCCATCAGTGTTTATGGAAACCTGCGCCGAAAGCAAATTGCTCAAGACGAACATGGCTATGATAAGAAAGTATTTGAATATCTGTGACATAAGACAATTTTTATTAATAAGTACGATTAAAATCAGCTTTTATCATAAATTAGACTGAATCTAAACAAAAGTACAACTTAAATGAGATAAGTGACGATTCTTAACTTTTTTTAACATTTATGTTACTCTAAAGCGTACGCCCCCTTTGCGCCGGTACAGGACTCCATGAAATCTTCCCGACAATTTTGTAACTGAGGATTTTTTTATCAAAAAGACCTTATATTTACACTGAAAATGAAATATTCCCGACATGGATGAAAATCCATAATATTTCGTTAAAATTTGCCGGGTAGTCAACAATTATGAGGCATACAGCTTTCCGTTACGCTTCCTGAAGAATTGATAAGCCGCCTGTTTTCGCATGACAAAATCTAATATTAACAGGTTATCATTAAAAGATATTTATGAAAACGCTACTCATTTTATTTTTGGTTCTATGTTTTGAAAGAGGTATTTCTCAGGCAATAGTTCCATTATCGGGAGAAGATTTTCAGGAAACCATAGTTGGAATTCCTGACAATTACGATCTGACATCATTATTGAGTTACAACGACGACGCCGATCTCTTCCTTGAGATGGGATTTCAATCGCTAATGGTGCAGGAAATTGCCTGGGAACAGACAAAACTGAAAGTTGAAGTTTACAGGCTTGGCTCGCCTGAAGCGGCTTTTGGGGTTTTTTCCCTTTCGAAAAACAAATGCATCTATCGCGACACCATTGCAGCGTTTGATTGCGACGGGCTTTATCAGTATATGGCAGCTTACGGCTCTTTTTTCATTTCGGTATCAAGCGAAACGGGAGCAGCCGGCGCCCGCGACCGGTATCTCCGGGTTGCAGGAAAGGTTATGCAGAAAAATCAACAATCCACATTTCAATTGCCTGAACCCTTTAACCAGCCTCAGTTTCAAAAATGGAGAACCAACCTTATCTATGTTCAGGGTTCGGTTGGTTTGCAAAACTGCCTGATTCCATGGCAGAATATTTTTTTGGGGGTAAGGTTTAATATGTATGCAACTACCTTCACTAAACCCGACAATGATATCTGGTTTGCCCGGATCCACTTTGAAACTCCCGATGATCAGATGCGTTTTCTCGAACTTGCCGGACTCACAATGAATGGAACCCCTGTTCCAAACACAAACGCCAATGACGGAATTTATCGGGAATACAAGAGTGTGGATGATTTGACAATCTATTTTCTTCAGAGCCAGGAACCGTGGCCCATATCGGATTTACTAAAATAGTTTAAAAACCTGATTATACTGCAAGCGGGCTACAGGACGGAGGAAACGTTCTGTAACTTAATTTCCCGATCGCGCGGATATTCTGCCAGCTTTGCGGCGTGTGTAGTGTAAACATTATCTTTTACAATGCTTGATCCACAGAAAACGCAGAGGTTTTTTATCATTCTATTATGATTGAATTTGATGAAAATCTTTACTTTTGCGATTGAGCATTGATCAAAAACAACGGTAAACAGAATCCCTGAATAGAAATTATTTAACCAACCATTATGCTATATCCGTTAAAATTCAAACCGGTCTTCAAGGAAAAAATCTGGGGAGGAAACAGAATACAGAACAAACTGGGACTTGATTTTTCACCCCTTCCGAATTGCGGGGAAGCCTGGGCGCTTTCGGGTGTTTCCGAATGTCAGACCGTTGTTGCTAACGGATTTTTGGCTGGAAATGATCTGAATGAAATCCTCGAAATTTATATGGATGAACTGGTTGGTGAAAAAGTGTATGAGAAACACAAAAACGAATTTCCGGTTCTTGTGAAATTTATTGACGCCAACGACTGGCTTTCAATTCAGGTTCATCCCAATGATGAACTTGCTGCAAGACGGCGGATTGGAAATGGGAAAACCGAAATGTGGTATATTCTTGACGCTGATCAGGGCGCTGAACTGATAACGGGGTTTAACCGGGAAATGGAGAAGGAAACCTATCTCAAATTTGTTAAAGAGAACCGACTTAAGGAAATCCTTAATTTTGAAGAGGTAAAATGCGGCGACGTTTACTTCATTCCAGCCGGTCGCATTCATGCCTTAGGACCCGGAATTTTACTTGCTGAAATTCAGCAAACCTCCGATACCACTTATCGCATCTACGACTGGGATAGGGTTGATTCATCGGGCAATCCCCGCGATTTGCATACACAACTGGCGCTTGACGCCATTGATTTTACAACACATGACAGTTATCGAACAAGTTATAATCCAATTGTCAATCGTGTGACGCCGGTGGTAAATAGTCGCTATTTCACAACAAACATTTTGATATTCAATAAAACAACGGAGAAGGATTACAGCGACCTTGATTCGTTCGTAATATATATTTGCGTTGAAGGCGATGTAGTAATAACAACTGAGCAAGGGAATTGCCAATTCGCGAAGGGGGAAATTATTCTTTTACCTGCCGTTACAGAGATGGTATCGCTTACCACTTCTACCGAATCGAAAATTCTGGAAGTTTACATCTCATAAAATTGGTTGAATAAGAAAAACAGGGATAATTGTCAACCACAGCTACGGCTGGCGGCAATTCAAATCTATCTGCTCAAAACTTGTAAAGATCAGCCGCCAACCTGGGTATTGATATCATATTCATTAAAAATTCCGACAGCAGAATTGAGGGTTTCTGAATCAGGTTCTTCAAGCGCTGTAAATTCTTCCGGCTTTCCGAGTTTCGCATACTTGTGCTGCGCGATGGCGTGATACGGCAACAAATGAACTTCTTTTCTGTTTCCGGGAAGCGAGGCAATAAATGCGGCTGTTTTCCTGATATTTTCACCATCGTCATTTACGCCTCCGATAAACGGAATTCGGATAATAATTTCCGATCCGGCTAAGGCAATTGCGCGGAGATTTGAGAGGATAAGTTCATTGCCAACTCCTGTCCACTGTTCATGAAGGCTGGAATCCATCAACTTCAGGTCGTACAGGAAAAGATCCGTATGTTTTGCCACCTCGAGAATAGTTTCTGTTTTCACAAAGCCTGACGTATCAATGGCGCGGTGAATTCCTCTTTTACCGCATTCATCTAACGCTTCAATGAGTATTTCCGGCTGAAGCAAAGGCTCGCCTCCCGAAAAGGTGACGCCTCCTCCCGATTGATCAATAAATACCCGTTCCTTTTCAATGATTTCCATGAGTTCTGATACCGACATGATTTTTCCCGACATTTCAAAGGCTTTGGTTGGGCAAACATCTGCACATTTTCCGCAAATAGTGCAGCGGTTGAAATCGGTTGAAATCCTATTTGCCGAAAGAGTGAGAGCATCAGACGGGCAAACCGAAACACAGGTTCCGCAACCGATACACTTAGCCGCTGAGTACATCTTCTCAATTCCGCCACCTATACCTTCCGGGTTATGGCACCATGCGCAGCACAGGTTACACCCTTTAAAAAAAAGCGCCACCCGTATGCCAGGCCCGTCGTTGATCGCGTAACGTTTAACGTCGAAAACGAGACCATGACCGGATAACCTAGCAATAAAGTTATCGGAGGTATTTTCAGAAGCCATCGTTTTCCGTTCTTTCGATAATCTCCTGCTGAAGATCGACATTCATGTCGTTGAAATAATCGCTGTAACCAGCCATGCGCACCAGCAAATCCTTATAATCTTCGGGACAAGCCTGAGCGGTCAGTAATGTTGCCGTATCAACAATGTTAAACTGGATATGGTGTCCGCCAAGTGTAAAATAACTGCGGATAAGATGCCCGAGTTTTTTCATGTCCTCCTCCTTCTTCAGCAAACCCGGCAGGAAACGTTGATTGAGCAAAGATCCGCCCGATTTCACCTGGTCAAGTTTTGAAAGTGATTTGATAACCGACGACGGTCCGTGAGTATCGGCGCCATGCGAAGGTGAAGTTCCGTCGGAGATTGATTTCCCTGCGAGGCGACCATTTGGCGTTGCCCCAAGTACCTTTCCAAAATAGACGTGACAAGTGGTTGAGAGCATGTTCAGATGGTATTTTCCATCGGGTTTGATATTGGGTTTCCCATCAATTTCTTTCACCAGATCGTTGTAAACATCAACCGCAATACTATCAGCATACTCATCGTCATTCCCGAAGAATGGCGTTTTGTTGATGATCGTCTGGCGCATCGCTTCTTCGCCTGCAAAATTATCCTTCACCGCCTTCAACAACCTTTCTAATGAGAACCGCTTATCTTCATACACATGCTTTTTAATGGCTGCGAAACTGTCGGTAACAGTGCCAAGTCCGCAGCACTGG
Source organism: Bacteroidota bacterium (assembly GCA_026391715.1). GTDB lineage: Bacteria > Bacteroidota > Bacteroidia > Bacteroidales > FEN-979 > CAIVAT01. The sequence goes on along the minus strand of JAPLDO010000074.1, from coordinate 21,700 downwards.
ATATAATTGGTGTTGTAGCGCGGACCGCCGTCATAATAATCTTTCCCCCGCGCAATGCAATCGTCAATTACCACTGAAAGGAAAGGCGCCGGCGAATATTTGGCAAACATCCGGTCAATGTAATTGCTTACCCGCATTTTCTGGTCAACAACAAAGTGCAGTTGTCTCAGGAATGCTGCGTAAAGAATCTCATAACTGGTGAACGTATCTTGGTCGCCGGTTTTAATTCCTGCAACTTTGCCGGTTACAGGATCAATTCCGTTGTTCAATGTAATTTCGAGGATTTTCGGGACATTCAGATATCCGGTTAACAGGTAAGCCTCTTTTCCGAAAGCGCCTACCTCTATGCAGCCGCTGCAACCGCCTTCACGCGCATCATTTAACGATTTACCCTGCCTCAACATTTCGGCAATATAAATGTCGGCGTTAAAAACCGAAGGATACCCGTGTCCCTGCCTGATCACGCCAATGGCTGCGCGAAGGAATTTCTCAGGGGTTAAAATGCTTATATGCGCCGAGTTACCCGGTTGAAGTATGTGAAGTTCTTCAATCACTTCAAGCATTATATATGAAACCTCGCTGACGCCATCGGCGCCATCGCTTTTTACTCCGCCGATGTTGATATTGGTAAAATCGTTGTAAGTTCCGCTTTCCTTGGCGGTTATGCCCACTTTTGGCGGAGCGGGATGGTTGTTCACCTTAATCCAGAAGCAGCAAAGCAGTTCCTTAGCCTGTTCGCGCGTGAGAGTTCCTTCGGCGATCTCCTTTTCATAAAAAGGAGTCAGATGCTGATCGAAATGTCCGGGGTTCATGGCATCCCAGCCGTTCAATTCGGTGATGGTTCCGAGGTGGACAAACCAGTACATCTGGATTGCCTCCCAAAAAGTTCGCGGCGCATTTGCAGGAACCTGCCGACAGACTTGTGCGATCTTCTCTAATTCAGCCGCTCTGACGGGGTCGTTTTCTTTCCCCGCAAGTTCTTCAGCCAGCGCTGCATGACGTTCAGCAAATACTATTGCCGCATCGCAGGCGATATCCATTGCTTTCCACTGCTCAGCCTTGTCGGTGGCTTCCTTATCGTTGAGATAATCAAGGTTTGCAAGGTTTTCAGCAATTTCACGTTTAAAATCTATCATCCCTTTCCTGTAGATTTTTCCATCCAGCGCTGTATGACCCGGCGCGCGTTGCTCCATAAATTCTGTGAACAACCCGGATTCATAAGCAGCTTTCCATTCCTGCCGCACGTGGTTGAAAATTCGCTCGCGCTGCGTCCTGCCCTGCCAGTATGGAATCACCTCCGCTTTGTAAGTGGCGATTTCTTCCGCGCTGATTTTGTACCGTTGCATCTCCCTTGAATTCAGTACCTGAAAATCGTCGGCGCTGTGGCAGGTTAGTTCCGGGAAAGTTGGGACTACTTTCGGGGCGGGACCTCTCTCGCCAACTATCAACTCGCCTTCGCCGAGGTAGATAGTCTTTTTCCGGCAATGGTCGAGAAAAGTCAGCGCCCGCAAAACCGGAATAGAATACCTGCCATAATTCTCCTTGTAAAAAGCCGTTTCGTGAAGCGCCCGTTCGATTGAAAGCGACGGTTCGGTTTCGACTGAGAGTTTTCTGAGTTTTCTTATCCGGTCGTTCATACTGAGTTTTTCCTATGTTTTCTTCCTCTGCGAAACGTTGTGGTAAACGCTCAAACCGTATATTTTGCCACAGATTTCAACGAAAGAACCGCGCATATCAAGAGTTAAGATGGAATTATCATTGCGTAGAAAATTCAATTCCGTTGAAATTTCATACGACTCTTCTTTTTGAATACGCGCTTTTTCCTGTTGTGCCAGTTGCCGGGAATCAGGGGCAATAAAATCAAGCAGGTTTTTACCGATCATTTCATTCCTGTTGTTAAAGCCAAGCGCCTCAATCATTCGTTTATTTACATCCACTACAATTCCCTGATGAGTTAGTGTGACGCCCGCTTTAAGTTCCTCAAACAATACGCGGAATTTTGTTTCATTCTCCTTCAAAGCCTCCTCGGTTCTCTTTCTTTCTGCGATTTCCCAAACAAGGTCGGCAAACCGGGAAACAGCCTCCACATCCTCGTTGGTATAATCGGTTGGTTTATTTCCAACACCGAGGATAGCCACAATTTTATCGCTTCTGAAAACAGGAACCACCAGTTCACGAACAACTTCAACATGGCCCGATGGCGCCCCTTTAAGATGCGGGAGGGTTGCAATGTTATTATGAATAACAGGACGGCGTTGAAGGATACAATCAACCCAAACGCCTGCTTCGGCAACGTTGTAATGTCTTCCTTTGCCTTCGGCGGTACAAAATTTTTGCAGGGTAGCGCTTGACCAGTTTTGCAGGGAGAGTGTTTGCTGGTCGGCTTCGAGGAAATGATAAAAACCGATTTTACTTCCGGTTAATTGTTCCAGTTCATCGAGTGTTTTTGTTAACAACTCATCGAGTGAATGACTATTTGAATATTCGAGAATTCTGATACGGGCTTTCCAAATATCTTCCGCTCTTTTATGCCATCTGATGTCGTGCATGGTAACCATAACGCAATAAGGAGTTGTTTCTTCTTTTCTGAACTGCGGAATGGCGTTTACAACTATCCAAACATACTGATTTGTTGCCGCATTTCTTACCGCAAGAATTTTATGCATTACAGCGTTTCCGGTTTTCATGGCAATCGCAGAGGGATGTTCCTCGCCGGGGCAGTGACTGCCATCTTCACGGATAATATCCCATTTATCTGAAAATGTATTCCGACCAATAAACTCCTCGCGGGCAAGTCCGAGTATTTCAAGCGCGGCAGGATTCACTTCAACAAGGGTTCCATTGGTCATCTGGAAGAAAACGCCCTCGCTCATTGTTTCAAAGAGAATATGGTAACTCCCCAGAAGATCTACCGCCTCCCACTTTTGATCAGTTTTCCTTGTCATACTTCATTGCGTCAAAGTTCTATATTCAACCTTCGTCATTACTTCCAAGATATTTCCTCAACAGCTCTGCCATTTCCTCCGGGCGAATGGGTTTTGGAAGATAGTCCACACAACCAGTCTGCAAGGCTTTCGCGCGGTCGCCCGACATGGCGTATGCTGTAGTTGCAATTACCGGGATATCCTTACGAACTCGCAGAATCTGGCGGGTTACTTCCTGCCCTGAAATATCGGGAAGTTTAAAATCCATCAGGATCAGGTTGATTTCCTGGTGTTCCGAAAAAATCTGCAAAGCCTCATTTCCATTCCACGCATGGAGGATTGTAAAATTGAGCTTTTCTAAGATGATTTGGAGATATTCAAAGTTATCGCTTTCATCTTCAACCACAAGAATGGTTTTCCCTTTAAAGTTATCAGGACGATTTGAAACAGGGATCTTTGCATTTGGTTTGACGCCGGAGGGATTATACGGAATGTTCACAATGAATCGGGAGCCTTTCCCCTGTTGCGATTCAACATGGATATCCCCACCCAGTTTTCTGATAAAAGCCCGGGAAATTGAAAGCCCCAAACCCGTTCCTCCGTACAGCCTTGCCAAACCGGTTTCCACCTGCCAGAAACGGTTGAAGATAACCTCCTGGTGTTCGGGAGCAATGCCGATTCCGGTATCTTCAACAAAAAACTGAAGTTTGCCTTCAATAAGACGATACCCAAAATTCACCTGACCTTTTGCTGTAAATTTGAGCGCATTAGTAAGCAGATTATCGAGCGCCTGCCTGATTTTTGACTGATCGCCGGCGATGCTACAGGCAGGACAAACCATCTCTTTATGGAGGAATATTGCCAGCCCTTTCGATGTGGCTTTTGGCAGGTAATTTTCCAACATGGAATCCATAAGTTCGTTAAGGCAAAAATCAATAATATCAATCTCAATCAGTCCTGCCTCAATTTTCGAAATATCAATAATGTCGCTAACTATATGGAGCAGTTGCTGGCAGTTGTCGTTGATGACTTTTATATAATGGTGGCGTTCTGCAATATTCACATCCGGCTCTGAAAGCAAACCGGAAAAACCGATGATGCCGTTCATGGGCGTTCGAATTTCGTGTGACATATTAGCAAGAAAGGCTGATTTCAACCGGTCGCTCTGCTCTGCTTTCTCCTTCGCTCTGATTAATTCGGCTTCATTTTGAGTTCTTGCCGCCATTTCCACTTTCAGATCTTCGATCAGTTCAAGTGTGGCAGCCTGGGTTTGCTGTAATTTCAGGTTTGCCTCCTGTAGTTTTTTTTCAGTTTCTCTGCGTTCCAACAGTTCTTTTTCAATCGCGAGTGTCCGTTCCTGTACGAGTGAAGTTAATTGTTCTTTTTCCAGTCGTTGAAGAACTCCGGCAGCTTTGATTTTGATCATGGCTTTTACCTGAGCAACCAGTTCGACTTCGTCAAGAGGTTTTGAGAGAAATGCTTCAGCCCCGGACTCGATCGCATCAACGCGGATCTGGCGATCGCTTTTCAAGGCAGTCAGCATGATCACGGGGATATGACGGCTGCGTTCATCAGCCTTGAGTTGACGGCACACCGCGAGTCCATCCATACCTGGCATCACAACATCAAGTAAAATTACATGAGGATCTTCCGAAATGGCAAGTTCGATCCCATGAATACCCGTGAGCGCTGTATGCAAGGTTGCAGAAGGAAAAGCATCGGAAATCAATGCCCTGATTGTAATCAGATTATCGGCGTTGTCATCTATTGCCAGCAGCCGTATTGTCTCGTCGTTCATACAAAGATGTATTTTTGAAACTTCCGTAATAACAGGGATTATCAGAAAAATTCAAACTCTCCCTCATCGGGGAGCAACTATTTTGAAACAACCAGAATTTTAAAAGATCCGGGGATGATAATTCGTTTGCCATTTTGAGTGGTTACCTCCGCCGTAGGAAGATATATTCGTTTAGTGGTTTCATCATAAGTTATGGTGCGGGCATTTTTCCGGGTAGGAAGCGTTTGCACTACATTGTAATCGTCGGCGCTATTCTGGTGGACAACGGTAAGGGTTCCTTCGCCATTGGAAGAAATAGCGTTGTGATCGCCTGGAATGAAGATAATGCCATCGCATCCTTCGCCAATATGCAAGGCGGCGACAGGTTTTCCATTGGAGACGTCCATGACAATAATTTGTTGCGAACCGCTGCATGCTGCAAACAAGCGATTATTTTTAACGTCAATATCAAGTCCCGTTGGTTCTTTTCCCGGTTCAAGAGGCCATTCGGCATCTATTTTTAATGAAAGGGCGTCGAATTTCACTACAGTTGATTTATCTTCAATGTTGCAGAAAATCTTGCCTTTCCCGTCGGAAACTGCCGCTTCGGGCTTGCCGGAAACAGGCAGGGTTCCAACTACGCGATTTGACTTTGCATCAATTGCTGTTACAGAGTTACCTTTGCCATTGAATGTAAAGATACGATTGCTAAAAGCATCATAAAGGATTGCATCAGGGTTTTTACCGGCGCTAACTTTATCAATAACTTGTAAAGTCACAAGGTCAAATACAATTACCGAATCAATCCGTCCGGCTGTTATAAAGCCTTTGTTCAATGCATTTACAATAGCAATTCCGTGAACGCCCGGCGTATTTGGAATTTGACCGATAAGTTTTTCTGTTTTCAAATCCAGAACCTCTACACAGGTTCCATGCGAGATGAACAAGCGTTGGGTTGGTTTATCAACAGTGAGGTAATCCCACCCTCCATTTCCTTCTACGGGAATAGTTTTTATCACTTTGTACTTAACAGAGGCGCTTTGTGCGAATGAGTTTTGCATTGCGAGCAGAAACAATGCAACGAAAAATGGAGTTAGTTTTTTCATTGTTCAGGTTTTTGTCAAAGGTCTGAATTTTTTTTATAAGATTCCATGCTTTCAGAGCTTGAACTTACTCAGAAAAGTCAAAAAAACAAAAAAACTGCTAAGAGAAATTTCCCGGACAATATTTCAGGAATGACGCAACGCTACCAGCAAACCACCGGTTATGTAAGCGGCAATCCACCAAAGATAAGCGATGAGAGAATAGATGTGAACAGGGCGGGAAACCAGCGTTCCGGGCGAATTTTTTCTATGAAACTGATAGATAATAATAGCGTCGGCAACCATTCCTGCCAGTGATGAATAACCCAGAATTCCATGCAAAGTGAACGCGCCCTGACTCGTGCCGAGGATCATAAAAGTAGTAGCGGTAATATCGAATACAACCCCCATTATCAGAAATGACAAGACCTTCCGCGAAACAATTCTTTTTCGTTGTTCGCTGATAATCGCAATGCTGTAACAAACCAGCGCAACCTGCACGATAATAATGCCGACAATGGAAAACAGATTCATGTGATTTGGATTAATTGAAGGCAAAGGTAAGATATCCCCTTGTAAGTTTTTTCCGTTCAAAGCATATTGTATCATGGTTGGCAGATAGATAATAAAGATGAGCTCATAAACTTTATCTTTGCGGTTCTCTGCATTTTTTATTAATTCCGAGTAATACAATGAATTAGTATAGAAACATAATCAAAATAAAATATGAAAAACCAACTAACTGAAACCCCAATCTGGAAGTTACTGGAGAGCCACTTTCAGTCAATGAAAAACACAACCATCAAATCGTTGTTCAGCGATGACGCCACAAGAGCGGAACGATTTCGCATAGAGGATTTGGGAATCTATTTTGATTATTCAAAGCACCGCGTCAACGCTGAAACTCTCAGCCTGCTTTGTCGGCTCGCGAAGGAAAGCGGACTTGGTGAAAAAATTGAAGCCATGTTCACCGGCGAAAAGATTAATATCACCGAAAACAGAGCTGTATTGCACACTGCCTTACGGGCGCCTTCAGGAACTACTATTCTCGCAGATGGCGTTAACGTTGTTCCTGAGGTACATGAGGTTTTGGAGAGAATGGCAGGTTTTTCAAACGCCATCCGCAGCGGCGAGTGGAAAGGTTACACCGGCAAGTCTATCCGGAATATTGTAAACATCGGTATCGGCGGCTCCGACCTCGGTCCGGTTATGGCTTACGAGGCGCTGAAATTTTATTCCCTGCGAAACCTTACCTTCCGCTTTGTTTCCAACATTGACGGAAGTGATTTTGCAGAGGCGGTAAAGGATTTGCAAGCAGACGAAACCTTGTTCATCATCTCCTCGAAGACCTTCACAACCCTCGAAACCATGACCAATGCCCGGACGGCAAGAACATGGCTTCTCGATCAGCTTGTCAGCGACGAGGCAATTGCCCGCCATTTTGTGGCTGTTTCAACCAATGAAAAAGAGGTAAGCGGATTTGGAATTGATACCTGCAACATGTTTGGTTTCCGGGATTGGGTTGGAGGAAGATATTCCATGGATTCGGCTATCGGATTATCTACCATGATCGCCATTGGACCTGATCATTTTCATGACATGCTCGACGGATTTCACCAGATGGATATGCACTTCCGGAATACGCCAATTGAACGGAACATCCCGGTTATAATGGCGCTGCTTGGGATTTGGTACATTGATTTTTTCGGGGCGCAAACCCAGGCGATCCTGCCTTACGATAACTATCTACGCCGCTTCCCGGCTTATCTGCAACAGTTGACGATGGAAAGCAATGGCAAGCATGTCACCCTCGATGGAGAGACGACCGGATACCCAACCGGTTCGGTTTACTGGGGCGAACCGGGAACAAACGGACAACATTCATTTTACCAGATGATTCACCAGGGAACGCTGCTTATTCCTTGCGATTTCTTTGGATTTAGGACTTCTTTAAACCCACTTCCGCTGCATCAGGATTATCTGATGGCAAATATGATTGCGCAGGGCGAGGCTCTCGCTTTCGGAAAAACTGCGGAAGATGTCGGGAAAGAAGGGGTTCCCGAAAACCTGATTCCTCACAAGGTATTTGAAGGAAATCGTCCATCTTCCACTTTCTTTATGGAAAAACTTACCCCGGCAAATCTTGGAAAAATGGTAGCCATGTACGAGCATGCTGTGTTTACCCAAGGCGCGATTTGGAGAATCAATCCATTCGATCAGATGGGCGTTGAGCTTGGAAAAGTTCTTGCAATGAAGATTATCCCCGAATTGCAGGACAACCGAAAGTGGCTGGATCACGATAATTCAACAAATAATCTCATCAAATATTACAGAGGTTAGCTTTCGCATTCCAATTTCAAATAATCTAAAACGTTTTTGGTTTAAAATCTTTATGGTTAATTATTGATGAACTGTTCCCGGTAGCTCTGATAACAAATAAACCCTGTTTTTCAGCCATCCGGTCGCTGGAGCCATCGGCTGTGATGAACGCCATGGCGCCATAAACAATCTTGTCGTGGTATTCTCGCATATAGGTTTTAGCTTTCCATAATTTTTCGGTAAAATCATCAACATCATTAGGTCTCAGTGTGGTTTTAACCTCAACTATAACAATCTCGGAGCCGTTTATGGCAACAATATCGTACTCAAAATTCTGTCCTTTATGATTTCCCTTAGCCCGTCGTAAAGTGCGTTCAACCCCGATGCCTTTCTTTTTCAGCAATTTTATCAAATCTCCCTCAACCAACGATTCAACCAACTTGCCCCACTGAGACGTAAAAAGTTGGTCGAGCTTGAGTATTTTCTTGTCAGTTTCTTTAAACTGTTGATTAGTTTCCTGAAACATTTCTATAAGAATTCTCTCAGATTCCTTCAATTGTCTGTCGGTCTCCTGAAACTTCTTATCCGTCTCCTGAAACATCCTCCAAACCTGATGAAAATCGAGCGGCTGGTTGTATGGAACAACAGGCTCTTCGGCTGTGTTTTCGTTTTCCATTTTTTGAATATTTAAAGCGCAAAGATACAGCAAATTTGATGTTGAAAAGGAAACGGCTTTTGCCATATTTAAAAAAAGGCTTCACCTTTTAAATAGGTGAAGCCTTTGCTCCTCTGTATCAATTTCTGTCCTACATTGCTTCGGCCGCACTCAACACAAGTCGGTGGGGAAAAAGCGCTAAATAAAATTTCTACAAAATTTTGATCAGTTTGATGGTTTCGGTATAATCATCGGCAACCACCTTTACAAAGTAGAGACCGGCAGGAAGCGCTGAGGCAACAAACTCATGCTTCTTTTCTCCGATCATTTGTGAAGATAGTACCTTGTCGCCACGCATGCCAAATATTTCAACCTTCACACTGCCATATTGCCTGTCGCCCTTTTGCACAAGGGTAAAATTGCCGTTGGTGGGGTTGGGGTAGAGTGTAAAGAAAGTTTGATCAAAAGTAGGTTCAACAGATTCAACGTTGGCCATCACGGAAGGCATTGGAGGTATTGCGCCTCCGCAATATGTTCCACAGTGATGACATTTGTGGCGTTGTAACAATTGTTCTCCGGGTCAACAACTGAACCAGTAACGGTAAGGTCAAACGGAAGCGGCACAAGTTCAACAGATATGTCGTCAATCGAAATGTAGCCGGAATATGAATCACTGTACGCATGCCAGCCAATATAATAAACGCCCGTTGCTGGCGCTGTGAAAACGGCTGTTGCTTCTATATAATAGTCGTTCGCGATTTCTTCATTGGCGAATATCTGACCGCCGGTCATACCTTGCGCAAAGGGTTCCCCGCCCCACTTCACCTCCAGCTTTTCTGGAGCATAGCCGGAGCCTAAATACCAGAATTTCATATTGTATGTCCTTCCTGCAATAAGGTTTAAGCCTGGAGTAAAAAACCAATCATCGCTGGGATAGTCGCCAGACGTATTAAGTACGATTGAGTTTGGCGGCGACATAGAAAGATAATCAGAGGTGTACCACTGGTACTGCGAACCGTCAAAATTGTTATTTGACACAGTTACACATCCTGTGGATGGGGGCGCATAAGTATCGAAATTCTCGGAGTATGGCATTGAAAAAGGTTCGCATAATGTATTAAAGGTACCAGCAGGGAATGACCATGCGCTGTACCCGTTTATTAAACCACAATTGGAACGCACATAAACATAATAATTCATGGCGGGCGTTAGTCCGGTTATTCCTTCAATAACAACACCCGCCCCGGTAACGCCTGAAACAGCCAAACCCACGCTTCCGCTTCCGGGTTCGCCGCCCGTGCGTACTTCGTACTCGTAACCATCCTCCGGCGAAGAGATTGGAGCCGTCCACGAAATGTTTGCCGTCGTAAATGAGACAGAATAAATGGCAACATCTTTTGGTTTATAACAGGAAGGCGTAACGTCAATGGATATATCATCCACCGAAATGAAGTCGGAATACATATCGCTGTACCCATGCCAGCCAACATAATACACAGCGGTTACCGGGGCAGTGAATGTACCCATCGCTTCGATATAATTGCCGTTCAGGATTTCATCATTGTTGAATATCTGATCGCTGGTCATGCCTATGGCGGTTGGGATGGTTCCATATTTCACCTCGAGCTTTTCCGGAGTATAACCATCGCCCGCATACCAGAAATTCACATCATAAGATGTTCCTCCGGTAAGATATAATCCCGGTGAAAAAAACCAGTCGTCGTTGGAGTCGCCATAAGTCGGGAGCGCGATTGAGTTTGGCGCCGATAATGAAAAATATTCAGTGGTTGACCAGTAATTACCATCGCCATTGTCATCGGCCACCGTGACGCAGCCCGCGGATGGTGGAACATACGAGTCAAAATTCTCCGCGTAAGGGATTGTGGTGAAATCGCATAGCGTAGTAAACATGGTAGGCGGCATTGACGACCATACACTGTATCCGGTTGAATCGCAATTGGATCGCACATAAACATGGTAGGTGGTGAAGGCGGCAAGTCCGCTGACATTGGCTGTTACCACGCCAGCGGCCGTTGAGCCGTAAGCAGCCAACCCGATGTTTCCGCTTCCGCCGGGGCCATCCGTGCGTATCTCGTACTCGTATCCATTGGCTGGTTCTGATATTGAAGGTGTCCACGAAACAGTGACGGTTGTAACACCAACATTTGAAACAGCCACATTTTTGGGTTTATAGCAGGAAGGCGTAACATCAATGGTAATATCATCCACCGCAATCCCGCTATTGAATTGATCGCTGTATCCATGCCAGCCAAGATAGTAAACACCGTCCGACGGCACGGCGAAGGTTCCTGTTCCTTCGATATAATTAAGATTTTTTATGTTTGCATCATTGAATACCTGGGGTCCTATCATGCCTGCCCTGCTGGGGAAATTGCCCCATTTCACCTCTAATTTTTCGGTTGCCCAACTGCCCCCGGTATTTCTATAAAAGAAATTCACATCATACAATGTTCCGGACAGAAGGTTCAGTCCCGGCGTAAAGAACCAATCATCGAGGGCAACAACCGTGTTCTGATTATAGATTTCAATATGGTTAGGATCCGAAAGGGAACCGTATGAAACGGTACTCCAAATCGTGCCACTCCAGGCATTCTCATTGGTAACGGTGACACAACCGGTAAAAGGCTCCATATAGGAATCGAAATTCTCTGAATATGGCACATCCGAGTTCTGGCACCAGGTGGAGAAGGTGAATGGACCTGTCCACGAACTGAATGAACTGCTGTCACATTTGCTTCGTACATAAATGTCGTAATAGGTTCCGCTGGTCAATCCTGATAAAGGATAGGGATTTGTAACGCCGGTTGAATCCATTGTGCCGGAGCCTTGTTCGAAACCCATTGGTCCCCACTCAAGTTCCCATGCCGTGGTTCCGTTGGGCGTCCAGCCCAAATCGGCCGAAGTGGTTGTAATATTGTTTGCCGAAAGCGTGGTGGGAACAGGACAGATCTCAAATGTTCTCACGGATGCCGTATTGGAGTTGGCTATTCCGTTTGGATATTCATAAGAAACCATGTAATAGTAGGTCGTTGTTGGCGCGGTGGTCGTATCCTGGAATGTGGTTCCGGAAATTCCGGTAAAGGTAGTCGGGAGGTTTTGCCAGGAAATACCCCTGTGAACTGTGTAATTCGAGGTTGTTGAAGCGTTTGTATGGTATGGCGCGATAACGGCAGGCGCCATAACGCTCTCAACTTTCATTTCAGTTAAGGCTTTCTGATGTACATTAGGGTTGATCCGGGGCAAATTTTGACTTCCTTCAACAGGTACGCCCGAAACAAGAACTATCGGTTCGGTTGAAATGTTATCGCCGGTCACTGCCATGTAAGCCCGCATAAGTAAATCTCCGGGCATATCAACCCATGATAATCCACCGTTCCGGGTAAATCCACTTCTGAAGGAGTTATTCTGATAGTCAAAACCGATGCCGGGAGGGGATACGGATGAATTCGGCGCCTGGGCAACGACATAGAAATCCTGCCCGCCGGTGACCGCGAACGGGGTCAATGTTTCAAGCGCCCATTGCTGTCTTCTTGATGTATATTGCACATTGGCAAAGGATTGAATCGGATTTGCCAGGTCGGGAAAGCCATTGAGATCGGGACACAGGCTGACAGATTCAAAAAATCCCGGAACCGTGTAGGCTTCGGCGCACACGCCGATGTTGGTCAACATCCCATCAACCGGTATGGTGATCCTTGCAAACCAATAGACTGAAGTAGTTGTTGACAGAAAAAGGGTAGATCCGGCAGAAAAACCATGGTCATTGCGCAACTCTTGTAATGGCAATGGCGGAGCCCATGCCAGGTCAACATAAGGGCCGAACACCGGGGTTGCGGTAAGATTCTGAGGTCCGTTAAGATACCCCTTACCTGATAAATCAAAAATATTGTCGTTGTCGTTTTCGTTAACTACAAGTACAGCAGTTTTGTTGCCAACTGAAGTTGGGTAGAATGCCACGCTTACTGTGTATGACTGACCAGCGCCAAGATTTTTGGGATAAGTGGCATTATCGGTAAGTATAAATTGACCTGAATCAACGCCGAAGATAGCTACTGCATCAATGGTAAGCGTTCCGATGCCGAGGTTTTTTATTTTAAACGACTGTGGCAGGGACTGAATCCCGAGGTTTACATCCTCAAAAACATGATTAACAGGCGAAACACATAACGATGGTCCGGTAGGGATATAATACTCGATCACCAGATATGGTTTATAAACGGGATCGTTGTAACCTGCAAAGAAAAAGTCCCCCCAGGCGCTTACGAGGCCAAAGCCGGCCCAGCCCGCTGCCATCTGATCGCTGATGTATTCAATTCCCGTTGAATTTAATTCCGAGCCGACCCAAAATGGACCTGTTTGTCCTGGCTCACCCCACATATCCGACCATAACGGAGCACCGTTGCCGCAATCATAATAAAGCGTCGAACCGGAGGTTGTTGTCGGATCATGAACAAGGGAAAAGACAGAATTAGGATCCCCATATTGGTCAATCTTGGAAAGACAGTAATAGTTCAATGTTGCCTGAGTGATCACCGCGTTTGCCTGCAAAGTTGTAATGTCGAATTTAAAATAACCGCGGCCCAACGTGTCGTTTTCCTGTCGGGAAACATTCATTCCCGGACCTTTTTTAAGGAACGGGCTGCTGGTGAGATAGCTGGTAATGTAACCTGTCCCATCAATCATGTTTACTGGATAAACAGTATCGGTAATCATCTCCAGAGGAGCAGAGTCGTGCGGGGGAGTTCCCTGTGAAAAAACTCCCAGCCAAATAAACAGCGCTGAAATAAACAGTAATAGTTTTCTCATAGTCTTATGTTTTTGGTTTAGGCGGTAAAATTAATCAAAAGTCATCAAATTGCAATACTACTATCGTGTAATTTTTTCTATTACCGCCAAATCCGGTTGACTTAATTCTTGTTTTAACCTCTGTTATGTGATTATTGTAATTGGGTTAAACTTCGACTTTATCAGCCTTATTTTAAAGGGAACTAATTCAACTGATGTGGAAAGAAGGCAGATTATTCATAAAATTTCACTCATCGCAGCACCGCCTGAAAGGTATTCCTTGTCCTGAGTTCCATCATGATTTCTCTGGCATTTACAATTCGGTTTACCGCTTCGTCGGTATAGTGGCGAATAGTAAAAAGATCAAGTCCCTGGTTGATCCGCGTTTCATATTCCTTCTGAAGGTGAAGGATCAATGGGTTAATTTTTTGAGGATCATCATCCACGCAGATTGAGAAATTGATCGCCGAATTCTGCATCACGTTAACCTTTACCCGGAAGTTGGAAAGTATCCTGAAAATTTCGCTCAGGTTATCCTCCAGAATGAACGAAAAATCGCGGGGCGAGATAGAAATAAGTACCTGTTGTTGTTTCCGGATAAAAATGGGGATGGAAATTTTCCATTCATTGATATTTTCTATTGAGGTACCCGGAAGTTCAGGATGTATAAACGACTTCACCATTAGCGCAATACCGGCATTTTTCAGTGGTTTAATGGTTTTTGGATGGATTACACTGGCGCCATAATAGGCAAGTTCAACCGCTTCACGGTACGAAAGGGTTTCAAGCCGCACTGCATCAGGCATCCATTTCGGATCGGCATTCATCACTCCTGGCACATCTTTCCAGATGGTCATCTCGTTAGCCTTTAACGACCAGGCAAAGATGGCTGCCGAAAAATCGGATCCCTCCCTGCCCAGCGTGGTCGTATTCCCGTTAGGATCGCAACCGAGAAAACCCTGGGTAATGGCAATTGTTCCTGGTTTAAATTGTTCAATATTGAAACCTGAAAACGTTTGCCGAATTAACGCGGTTGTTTGTTGCCAGTTAACCTTTGCATCGCGGTAGGTAGCATCGGTTTTTATGAGGTCGCGAACATCGAGGAGTTGGGATTTACCGCCCTCGCTGATATAATAGTGATGCAGAATAGAAGATGAGATCAATTCGCCAAAACTTACAATCTGATCATATTCAAAATCATATCCCTTCCGGTCGGATGAGTAGAGATGCCCTTTTCTGATATAACCGCGGAGTTGGTTGAAAATAGAGGCGACTTCGCCGAAAACCGGATGAGTTGAATCCTCAAAAAGATCATGAAGGATCGAAAAATGGTAGTCTTCGACTTTTTTATAAGATTCGATAAGCGCAATCGGATCATTATTCATATAATGCTTCAAAACCTTTTCCAGGGCATTCGTTGTTTTTCCCATTGCTGAAATTACGACAAGCAGTGGGTTGACGCTGAATTTTTTTAAAATTTCAACAACATTTCGCACCCCGGTTGCCGAATTAACGGAGGCTCCTCCGAATTTGAAAATATTCATGCTCATGCGGCAAATGTAAAGAAAAACAAAGAGTAGTAACTGCGGAAATGTCTAATTTTGCACTCTAAAACAAAAGGTTATGAAATTCAAGACACTAACAGAGTTTATCATAGAAAAGCAGGCTGAATATCCTCAGGCTTCAGGCGAATTGTCGCGATTGCTGAGCGATATTGGCATTGCAGCCAAATTTGTAAACCGCGAAGTAAACCGAGCGGGATTGGGCGATGTGATGGGTTATGCCGGCGAGGTTAACGTTCAGGGCGAAGAACAGAAAAAACTCGATGTTTATGCCAACGACCAGTTTATTGCGGCATTGAAATCGGGCGGACAATGTTGTGCCATCGGTTCTGAAGAAAACGAAGAGATTATCATCCTCGACAATGATGTTTCGAGGCATGGAAAGTATGTAGTGGCAATGGATCCGCTCGACGGGTCTTCAAATATTGAGTCGAATGTTTCAATCGGAACATTGTTTTCAATTTATCGCCGCCGGACAGTTCGCGGAAATGCCCAGTTGGAGGATTTTCTCCAGCCTGGACGTAATCTCGTGGCAGCCGGTTATGTGATTTATGGTTCTTCAACCATGCTGGTTTATACAACGGGTTACGGCGTAAATGGTTTTACCCTCGATCCTTCGGTTGGGCTTTTTATTCTGAGTCATCCCGACATGAAATATCCCGAAAAATGCAACATCTATTCGATCAACGAAGCCAACTATTTTTCATTTCCTGAAGGTGTGAGGAAATATATTCATTATTGTCAGGAAGAAGACGCGGCGACGAACCGTCCCTATTCTACCCGTTATATCGGTTCAATGGTTGCCGATATTCATCGCAACATAATCCGGGGAGGAATTTTCCTTTATCCGGGAACAACCAAAAGTAAAAAAGGGAAACTACGGTTGCTCTATGAATGTTGTCCGGTTGCGTTTCTTGCCGAACAGGCAGGAGGAAAAGCCAGTGATGGATTCCGAAGAATTCTTGATATTCAGCCAGCAATGCTGCATGAACGTTCTCCAATATTTGTCGGTCCGGTAAAAATGGTCGAACAGGCAGAAAATCTGATGCGGCTTTATTCATCGGAGTTTAAGCCTGACTAATTATGGTTATCTTGACGTTTTTTTAAAGATTTGGCTGTTGCGCATCAAATCTGTTTATCCCATTTGCTGCGCGAATTCAATCATGTAATCGAACCCACTCCCTTGCATTTACAAATGCCTCAATCCACGGCGTTATTTCATCGCTGCTGCGGTTTTCGGGATACCATGCCCATTGCCATGGCAAAACTGAATCTTCGAGATGCGGCATGATTGCGAGATGGCGTCCATCGGCGGAAGCAATGCAAGCCGCATCAAACTGCGATCCGTTTGGATTTCCAGGATAATCTTGATAACTGAATTTTGCCGGGATATGATACTGATCTTCTGTTCCGGGAAAGTTGAATTTGCCTTCGCCATGTGCGACCCATATCCCAAGTTTAGAACCGGCAAGGCTTTTCAACATGACAGAATGGTTTTCAAGAATATCGAGCCCCACGAAACTACATTCATATTTGTGAGAATCATTCCATGACATCTTTGGATGATCCTTCTGACCAGGATAAATCAGCCCCAGTTCAACTATCAACTGGCAGCCGTTGCAAACGCCAAGACTCAAAGTGTTGTCGCGTTTAAAGAAATTATCAAGCGCCAGTTTTGCCCGTTCATTGTAAAGAAATGCGCCCGCCCATCCTTTGGCTGAGCCCAACACGTCGGAATTGGAGAAGCCGCCTACGAAAGCAATCATATTGACATCCGTCAGATCTTCACGGCCCGAAATCAGATCGGTTGTATGAATATCCTTGACGTCAAAACCCGCCAGATAGAGCGCCCATGCCATGTCGCGGTCGCGGTTCACCCCTTTTTCACGGATGATGGCTGCCCGGATGCCGGAAGAAGTTCTGCGTTGCGGATCAATGGAATATTGCCCGAATGTACCGGTGAATGACTCATTAAACCTGAAACGCAGCGGTTGTTCCCTGAAATTCCTGTAACGCAGAAGGGCAAGCGCTTCGCCCGATTGTTTCCTGTCCAATAGGTAAGAAGTGCGAAACCAGGTGTCGCGAAGCCGGTCAATATCGAAGGAGTGATTATCGCTACCGTTCCTTACAGAAAGGATCCGGTCATGCCGGATGGAACCGATCCTGGTGAATTCCACCCGCGCCAGTTTGAAAATTTCCCTGATGGCATCCAAATCCACGACCTGAACAATTATCCCGGGATTCTCGCTGAAGAGCGCCTTGATGGCGTCGCGTTCTTCCAGTGGAGTGAGGTCAGCGTCAATGCCGAGACCTTCAGCGGGAAAACACATCTCCAGTAGTGAGACGATCAACCCTCCTGCTGAAATATCATGTCCGGCAATGACCATATTTTTTTCGATGATCTGCTGGACAGCCTCAAAAACCCTGATGAACCAGGCTGAATCCTTGATCGTCGGCACTTCGTTTCCGAGTGCATTAACAACCTGCGCGAAACTGCTGCCTCCCAGTTTCATCAAGTCGCGGGAAAAACCGATATAGAGCAAATGAGAGTCGGGTACATCCAATAAAACCGGACTGATCACTCGCCTTATGTCCGAAACTTCGCCTACCGCCGATATAATCACTGTTCCGGGGGCATACACGGCTTTCCCTCCGGGGTATTTCTGGGTCATGGATAAGGAATCCTTCCCTGTAGGGATATTGACGCCAAGTTCTATGGCGAAATCACTGACTGCCTTTACGGCTGCATAAAGCCGGGCGTCTTCCCCCGAATTTTTGCAAGGCCACATCCAGTTTGCCGAGAGTGAAACGCCTTTCAGTCCATGAGACAATGGCGCCCAAACAAGGTTTGTCAGCGCCTCTGCAATCGCCAGCCGCGATCCGGCTATTGGGTCAATCATGGCGGCAGCAGGGGCGTGCCCGATTGACGTCGCTATTCCCTTTGTTCCCGTGTAATCAATAGCAACAACTCCGAGGTTGTTGAGCGGAAGCTGGATGGTTCCGCAGGATTGCTGTTTGGCGATTTTTCCCGAAACCGCGCGATCAACTTTATTGGTCAGCCAGTCCTTGCAGGCAACCCCTTCGAGTTGAAGCACATTCTCAAGGTATTCGCTCAGTCGTTCCCGATTATAGGTCAATTGAGAATATATAACCGGGCGTGATTTGTCCCGGATAATGGTAGTTGGCGGTTTTCCGAAAAAATCCTCCATCCTGAGGTCTATCGGATTTGAATCGTCATTGTGATCGCGGAAAATCAGTTGATGATCTCCCGTGGTGCGACCTGCCACACAGAGCGGAGCACGTTCACGATGAGCTACTGCTTCGAGCAAAGCCAGATCTTCATCCCTGATCACCAGCCCCATCCGCTCCTGCGATTCATTGCTGATGATCTCCCTTGCCGATAAGGTGGGATCCCCGACCGGGAGCGCATTGATATTGATGATTCCGCCAGTATCTTCAACCAGTTCCGACAGCGAGTTGAGATGCCCCCCGGCGCCGTGGTCATGGATGGAAACGATAGGATTTACATCCATTTCGGTCATCGCCCTGATGGCGTTAAAAACCCGTTTCTGCATTTCAGGATTTGAACGTTGAACGGCATTCAGTTCGATAGCATTTTCAAATTCGCCGGTTGCAACGGAAGATACTGCGCCTCCGCCCATTCCGATCCGGTAGTTATCGCCGCCCATTACCACGATTGATTGCCCCTCTTCAGGTTGTTCCTTTAGGCTGTCAGACTTCCTGGCATACCCGATTCCGCCAGCCATCATGATCACTTTATCGTAACCAAAGGTCTGTCCGTTTTCTTCATGTTCGAAGGTAAACACCGATCCGCAGATCAGCGCCTGGCCAAATTTATTGCCGAAATCGCTGGCTCCGTTGGACGCTTTGATAAGGATATCTTCGGGTGTTTTATAAAGCCAGGGTCTGGCTTCAATATCTGTTTCCCATGACCGGCCAGCTTCAAGACGCGGGTACGAGGTCATGTAAACTGCTGTGCCTGCCATTGGAATACTTCCTTTTCCGCCCGCCATCCTGTCGCGTATTTCTCCACCCGACCCTGTCGCGGCTCCGTTAAAAGGTTCTACTGTTGTCGGAAAATTATGGGTTTCCGCCTTAATGGAGATGACCGAACTGATGTTGCGGATGGTGAAGAAATCGGCAACATCTTGGCGGTTGGGCGCAAACTGCTCCATTTCGGGACCCATGATAAAAGCTACATTATCTTTATAAGCCGACACCAGGAAATTGGGGTTCTCTTTGGCGGTCTTTCTTATCAGTTCGAACAGGGAATACGGCATCTCTTTCCCATCAATGATGAATATGCCGTTGAAAATCTTGTGCCGGCAATGCTCCGAATTGACCTGCGAAAAACCAAAAACCTCGCTATCGGTCAGCATTCGTCCTAATCTACGTCTCAGTTCAACCAGATAGATAATCTCATCGTTGCTGAGCGCCAGTCCTTCCTGTTTGTTGTAAGCGTCTATATCTTCAATGAATCGCACAGGATCCGGCTCATGGAGGATGTGAAAGATCTCCTGGTCAAGCCCTTGATACAGGTGTTGGAGCATTGGATCGAAAAGAATTTCAGATTTCGGATTTCGGATTTCGGATTTCGGATTTCGGATTTCGGATTTTTCAATCTTAACAAATTCTTCTATCCTTCCAATCCCGGCAATGCCCATATTCTGAGCGATCTCAACAGCGTTGGTACTCCATGGTGTAACCATTTCGCGGCGGGAGCCAACGAATGAACCCTGTAAAACAGGTTTGCCGCTGCATTCAGTGCCGCCGAATAGCCATTTTAGTTTTTCAAGGTCGTTATTGGCAAGGGTTTGAGCGCTTTCCACAGCGTAGAAATGGTCGGAGTTTTTGAAAAATGTTATCATTTAAAATGTTCTTTTAACTTGTCAGAAACCGCTCCGCTTCGATCGCTGCCATACATCCTGTTCCGGCAGCAGTTACTGCCTGGCGGTAATGATGGTCTTGCACATCGCCGGCGGCAAACACCCCTTCGATGCTGGTCTGCGTGGTTCCGGGTTTGGTTTTGATATAGCTCATCTCATCCAGTTCGAGTTGCCCTTCGAATAATTCGGTATTCGGTTTATGTCCGATGGCTACAAAAAATCCCATGACATTGATATCCCTTGATTCGCCGGTTTTGACATTTCTGACCCTCACTCCTGTTACGCCGCTCATATCACCTAAAACTTCTTCGGGAGCGCAATTCCAAACCATTTCAATATTTGCGGTGGTAAGTACCTTATGCTGCATCGCTTTCGAGGCGCGGAGTTCATCGCGGCGATGAATCATATACACTTTTTTACAAAGTTTCGCAAGATAGGTAGCCTCTTCAGCAGCGGTGTCGCCGCCGCCCACGATAGCAACGTCCTGTTTCTTGTAGAAAAACCCGTCGCAGGTTGCGCAACCTGAAACACCTTGTCCCATAAATTTCTTTTCCGATTCCATGCCGAGCCACTTGGCGGAAGCGCCTGTGGCAATGATAACAGTTTCGGCTGAGAGAGTCTTTCCGTCATCGGCTTTCACAATAAACGGCCTTTTGGAAAAATCAACCCAGGTGACAACCCCAAAACGGATATCTGTGCCAAACCGCTCTGCCTGTTGTTTGAATTCTTCCATCATCTCTGGTCCGGTGATCCCTTTGGGATATCCGGGGAAATTTTCTACTTCGGTGGTGATCGTCAATTGACCACCGGGCTGCATTCCCTGGTACATCACGGGTTTAAGATCGGCTCTTGCGGCGTAAATGGCGGCGGTATAACCTGCGGGACCAGATCCGATAATCAGGCAGCGGACGGATTCGATTTGTTCGTTCATTGATTTGTGTTTTAGGTGCAAAGGTAGGGAAAATGGGGGGAAGATAATCAATGTCTGATAAACCTGTTACAAGTGTCAGCTACTCATTCCATCTTTTTAACACGGGATAGAGAAGAAGGAAAATGATATTGGGTAAAATTACCACGGCAATAAAGTCCCATGGCAATGATTTCAGCCATTCCATCAAATTAAAGTCCCACGCTAAAAAGCATAATACGCCAATTACGCTTGTAATTCTCTGACAATCGCTTTCAGGCTCCTCGGTTTCCAAAGGATAGCTGAGCGCCATATCTGTTAATTCCTGCTCGTTGAATTTGGGTTCGGTTTTCATGGTTGGTAAGGTTTGTTTTGAACAGTATTGAAATTAATGACAAATAAGCGTTCACCCCAGTCATTCCAATTGGTTTTAAACAACCGGGATGAGCGCGTTGTCATGAGGTTGAGCTCATTTATGCAAAGGGAAAGCCAGGACCACCTCCTTCTGGAGAGTTCACGGATTGGAGGCGGCCGCCACCTCCGTCAGGCAACGTTATGGTGAGAGTGCCTCCACCATGATCCATTAGAGGCTTGGAGAGTTGGCGATCGCGAGTAATGCCGGGGCCGCCGCTATCCAGGCTGATTCCGACTATCAGCGCCAAAGCCATTACGAAAAAAAGGATTGTTTTCATGATTGTTTGGGTTTTTAGGTTTTTACTTTTTTGATTCTTTCCGGCGCCGGGTGTTTCGTTTGCTTGACG
>JAPLDO010000114.1 GCA_026391715.1 Bacteroidota bacterium | reverse complement strand
GGGAGACCACCGCAAACGGCGATACAAAGTCAATACTCGAAAAACGCGATGTACATGTAAAAATCACCGACCAAAGTTCCGGGGGCGGCAACTGCGGGGCAACTGTTTGGATTTACAGCCTCGACGGCCTCGACGTGCTTGGCCCATTTTCGGTGCTTTGCAGCGAAACCCTTGTAACAGCCATTGATGAACGCGCCTGGGGGGTATTGGTGCAGAGCAACGACGATATCGTGGTAGATGTGTGGATAGAGTAGCATGATATTGTTTAAAACCTAATAAAAATAATCCGAATGAAATTTCGCATCAATTATATCATCTTTTTATTTTTTTCCATTCCTTTAACTACACTCCATGCCCAGTTTGAGGAAAATGGCGCTCCTGGATCTACACTGAAAGAGGATAAATCTATCCTGTTTGGGTATGATACTTTTATCAACGACCAACCAATGCAAAACCAAAGAAATGTTGTGGTTTGCTCGGCCTTCAATGGCTGGCTTTATGCCGGGTATTCTTATTTTGACCAAAGCGCAAATATGGATGCTGCTGCTTTTCTTCGATCTAAGGATAATGGCATCACCTGGTCGGTGTTGCTTGAAGGTACAATAGGTCTGACACATTCAGCAATAACAAGACTCGATATCCTTGCCTGTGGCCATGACACCATCAATATGAAGGTGTTTGTGGGTTTTTGTATTTACGATACTGCGGTTATTTCACATTCCGTGACCATCGGACGGTACGATAAGAATATGGAATTTGAGGATGAAATCCTTCACGAACCTTCATGGTATCCAAGAGATTTGGCCATTGCAAGCGATGATGTATTTCCCGCAAACAATTCAAACCCATTTTCGCTGGGAGTCGTTTATTCCAAAGAGACATTTTTTGGCGACTCCATTGTTTTCTGCTCATCTGATAATGGTGGAATGTCATTTAACAAGCGTTACAACATTGCTTCATCTACACATTATTTCCACCGAGTTGCGCTTGCCTACGGCCGGAGTGCGTCGTGCCCCAGCGGCAGATACTTTGCCGCCTGGGAGGAACAGGAAAGCGAAAATTCAGTATCCGGTCATATTTATACTGCCCATTCGGAACCAAACTTTAACAGTCCGTTTACCCAGCCGGCGCTTCTCGACAGTTTGGATGAATCAACGGCAAACAATGCTTCCAATCCGGTGATCGCCTGCCAGAACAATGGAGTTGACAACGACAGTTCAAACCTCACCGAAATCGTGCTTTTTGAAAAACATGTAGCGGCCGCGAATAGTTTTAAAGTAGCAGGGGTTTACAACAAAAAGGCGACGAATTCCGTCAATTTCAGGAAATTTTCCCTGAGCGCTTCCGGCGACAATACATCGCAACCGGATGTTGTTTTCAACGCCTATGATTCAACTTTTATCGTCACCTGCGTTGATTCGACGACGCAGCAGCTTCCCTATTACACCCACGATTTCAACATGACCGATCCCTCTTCCTGGGGAGGGCTTACCTCCGGCTACAACGACAACCCTAATCTTGTCGCCCCCCATCCGCAGGTGGTCATCGATTTCGGAATGCATACGGGCATCAACGCATGGGCAGGCGCTGGGGAAGGAGGGAATGGCGCCGCACTGTTTGATGCGCCGTTCAACTATTATACGGGAGGTTTGGAAAAACAAGATGGCAGCGACGATCGGTTGGTGAAAATATACCCGAACCCAGTTGTTCAAACGGCAACCATTGAATTTGAACTGCGCAAGGGTGAAACCGTTGAAATCAGTGTTGTGGATATCATGGGCCAGGCACTGACCATGGTTGCATACCCATTATACCCGGAAGGAAAGCAACAGCTGCGCGTTGATTTTTCAAATCATCCGTCAGGTATATACTTTGTCGTTCTTCATACGGAAAATAACCTTTATACAAGAAAAATAGCGGTAAAGTGATCATTTGAAAACTCAATTTAATAAAATGATTTACAACTAAGTAAACAGACAACATCACGCTCTTCCAAAAAAAATAGTTATGAAAACATCAACTTGCGTCGCAGTAAAAATGTTCTTTGGTATCCTGGTATTTTCATTTTCTTATGCCAATGATGCCATGTCACAGTATCTTCTTAAATATCCCAATAACCCGACAAGTTATTTTGATTTGAATGGAAAGTTGGGAATAGGAACAACCTCCCCGTCGGCCCTGCTTCATTTAAAATTCAACGGCGCTTTCCAGGCAGAGCCTATGTTCAAAACTGAGCTTTATAATACTTTAGGAACAACCTTGCTTGGGTCTGTCCAACATTGTGTTTCTGTGTCCGGTCAGAATTATGGAATTTATCAAATCAGTACACAGGGGGGATTAATGAACTATTTTCAGGATCCGGTTAAAATAGGAAATATGACCCTAAGTAAAGAGGGCGCCAATAACTCAAAAATTGCCACTGACCAATTGGTTAACAATTTAGCATTTGTAATGAATGCAAATTACGGAGTAACAACCTATCCATTAACCATTTCCGGAAATGGTGTAAGAGTAAGATACAGTTTGGTAACCGATGAATTTCAGATGACAAACGGAGCAGGACAAAACAAAGTACTCATGAGCGATGCAGTGGGAAATGCACGTTGGGATAATCCTATAAGTTTATCACTTCTGCCCTGGTTAATAACAGAAAACAAGGATATTGTTTCAAACACCGATTGTCATTTTGTTGGGATCGGAACCCAGGAACCCCAGCAAATGCTTGAAGTTTGTCCATCAAATCCTCAAGGTGGAATTTCGATAAATCAACTTTCAAAGGAAACTACCGGGAGCGAAATAGTTTTCAAGAAAAATTCAGAGGCTCAATGTGCGGTCGGACATTATTATAACGCAGAACGCAGCTCCTTTTTAATTTTCAGCCACCTGGAGTGGAAAACCGAATTCTATATGGACCTGAGTAATGGCATGACCGGTATTGGGACAGAATGGCCTTGCGCAAAACTTGACATTGCCGGGGACTTAAGGGTTCAGACCAAACTCGGGGTGGGTTGTATTCCCCCGGATGATCCGAATGGCTTGTATAACCTATATGTGGAGGGAGGAATAAAAGCAAGAGATATCAAAGTGACCATTACCGATTTTCCCGATTATTGTTTCGATGATGATTACCCTCTCATGTCACTTACTGATTTACGCAAGTATATCAATGAGAACAAACATCTCCCGGGCATGCCATCGATAGATGAAATAAAGCAGAATCAAGGATTTGAAATCGGTGGATTGCAAACAAAACTCCTCGAGAAAGTGGAGGAACAGGCATTGTATATTCTTGATCTGCAAAACCAGATCATCGAGTTAAAAAATCAGGTTGACAGGTTGATAAATAAATAAGGAGAAGTGTGTGATGAAAAGTATCACTATGAGAATAACTGTAATGCTCTTCCTGCTTTCCTGGTTGCAATATTCTTTGCCCGGACAAACCGGCGAATCATATGTTTCAATCGAAGGAAGACAATTCATTGATGAAAACGGAAACCATTTCTATCCAATGGTTTGCAATTACATTGCAGGGCCTTTATACAGCACGGCTGATCCGGATAACTTTTTCTTAGCCGCAGAAATCAATTACGATGGGTGGGGATTTTATGGAACAAACACTCAACAACTTTGTTATGAGCAAATGTGCCGACATTTTACGCAAATAAAATCAATGGGGTTCAATGCAATCCGGCTTATATTGCAGGGATGTCCCAAGTACAGGATGGAAACGATTACCAATACAGGCCCTTTTTTCATGATCACAGCCGGGGAACCTGACCAAATCAATATGCAGTGTTGTACAACCAATCCGCCTTGTCCTTGTAAATACATGCATTACACGATCAATAAACCCATGATATCCAATCCCGTGGCGCAACGGCTGTTTTCTCAGTTTGAAGAAATACTGTATATAGCCAATTCTGTTGGTTTAAAAGTAATTTTGGTTCCAGGGGGATGGGAAGATGATGTACAACTCGCTTCTTTGTTTGAAGTGGATTATACCGAATACCTGGGTGCGCTTTCATCTTATTTTATGGATACCCAAAAAACCAGGCCGGAAGCGAGAAAGGCCTTACTTGCCTATGACCTGATGAATGAACCGGGATGTTCCAATCAAACCGGATGGTACGGTAGCCCTGCTGGTCACGACAAGCATGATGTGTGCAGAAAAACTACAGCATGGTACGATGCCATTAAGGCGAATGACCCCGCCCATTTGGTTACCTTGGGGGGCATGGGTCTTTCCGAATTGCAGGAGTGGGACCCTGCCGTGATGAAACTGGATTTTTATTCGGTTCACCTATATCCGAGAAGAATGGATTTCGAGGTTGATTTGCCTGCCGATGGCGGCTTTCCGGCCTACCCGGCCATCGATCAACTGAAGGAAAGGGGCTTCGGAAGAATTTACTTTGAAAACAACCAATGCCAGATGCCGATTATCATCGGCGAGATCGGTTTCAGGGCTAACAACGTCAATCCGCTTACTCCGCCTGATGTTGATGGAAACGAAACAGAGCAAAGCAATTATGCCGCAAGCACCATCGATTACAATTACCACTGCAACGGAAGCGGCTATGCCTGGTGGAATTACCAGGATTACTTTTGGGGAGGTGCCTCGGAGAATTGCCTGGGATTGTTGAGATATGGCCATTGCAATGTTCCTTGCATCGGAGGACCGAACCCACAAGGATGCACAGACATTGAAAAAATTGTTGTTGACGTGTTCCGGAATTCAAATATCGTAAATGCGATCCCACCATCCTGCAATCAACCCTGGAATTACAGGGACCCATTTAATCACACGCGGTATAAGAAATATTATGATGAGGCAACTTCGGATTTCAATACGGTCCATGGTACCGTTTACGATGACAGTTCACCGCCAAAACCGGTAAAAGAGGCTCTCGTGAAGGGATTTACTTTTGTTGGAAGTGTACAAGGAGTATCGCAATGGCATACGCCATATACATTTACTGATGAACAGGGAAGATTCACGCTAGTACCAGTCCAATATTTTTCGCCATATTATATAAATAATGTTTTCAGGGCCATGGAAATATCTAAAACGGGCGCTAAAACCATATTTATGGAAAGCATGAATAACTCAACCAGCATTCAAAAGGAAGGAAATTACTATTTAGAGAAAGTCGATCCAATGAGGTTTGACGATTCATTCAATCACCAGGTCATTCCCGGCAACTCAGGAGAAGTAAAGGTTCAGGCATGGAATTCGCTCTCATCCTGTGATGTTCGCTTTGAATCCGGTTCCGTTGGTGAAATGAGTGCACGCAACAGTATTCACCTGATGGCAGGCTGCGAAAACGATCCAACAAAGGAGTTTTGGGCAAGGCAAAACTGTGAACTCCATATTTTCAACACACAAACCTTTCCGGCTTGCAGCACGCTGGCCGGTATAAAAAGCGCCTCGATGGTTTCATTGAACGCTGACCGGACCAGTGGTCAGCGAACAATCGATCTGAATTTTAAATCAGCGACCAGGTTCGGTTTCGCTATCATTCCCAATCCAAACAATGGTATCTTTACAATAAAAATATCGCATGGCTCCCATCCCGTTGATGAATACCGATTGAAGATCTTCAACACGCTTGGAAATATGCTTCATGAAGCGACATTTCGTTCATCACAATTAGAGTTGAATGTATCGGAATTTGCAAAAGGTGTTTACACGGTCATGATACAATCAAAGGATGATCAGCAAAGTAAAAAGCTAATTATAAATTAAGGAAGATATGAAAACCCGAATAATATTTCAAATCTTAGGCGCTGTGATGGTTTTTGTCAACATCCTGCCTGTTTCTGCCCAAAACTGGCAATGGTCGCATCATCTGGGCAGCGACCGGGAAGAAAGGGTAAAAGGTGTAACCGAGCACCGGTCTTTTCCTGGCCAAATACGATCCGCAGGGGAATGAGGAATGGATAAGGCAATTTGACACCTATAGCTCATCCAATATGCCCGAACACGATGGTCATATCTGGAATATCATCACCGGGGAGGATGGGTTTGTATATCTAACAGGTTGGTTCAAGGAAAAAAAATTTTTTGGCTCCTGCACCCTTTATCCTCACGGGGGGGATATGTTCCTTGTGAAATTTTCCCCTGATGGCAGTTGCAGGTGGGCAAAAAGTGCCTATGGCACCCAGGATGTTAATGGAAATAGTATGGCAACCGATAGTCTGAATAATGTGTATATATTTGGCACCAACAAATCAGCGGCACTTTTTGACACCATTTCGGTTGAGGCGGGTGGGTTTCTGGCCAAATACGATTCAACCGGGGAGGTACTCTGGGCCCGGAACATAATCCCGGTATCCACACTGTATTCGGATAAACCGCCCCAGGTGGTATTTTCGGGCATGACGGTATCAGGCGGCAAACTATTCGCCAGCGGAAGGGAGTACGCCTATTCCATCACCGTGGATACGGCAACCAGGAACCACCCGGGCATGATGGGCAATGCCTTGTGCTGCTTCGATCTCGACGGGAATATTCAATGGCTGAGGGAGGGGATTTCTATTGTAACTGAAGGTGGAAATAATCTGTCTGCCGATCGTCCGGGCAACATTTACATTTGTGGATATTTTTTTGAATCAATTGATTTTAATGGCACAATTTTAAACACAGAACAGTATAAATCTGATTATTTTGTATGCAAATATGGCCACAACGGGGATCTTATTTGGGCTGATCAATGCAGTGCATCGGATGACGCAAAATCATACAGTGTATTTTCTGATTCAACCGGCCACATCTACCTTACCGGTAGTTTTTCGGGTACTGCCCGTTTTGGTTCCGATACCGTCACTTCCGATTCTTTACTGGATATGTTCCTTGCACGGTATGACCCAGGGGGTCAGTGCCTGGGAGTGGTACATTTCGGCAACGCAGAAGGCCAATCGGTTGGGCAGGATGTAAATGGAAACCCTATGGTAGTCGGAACTTTTAGCAAAAACATTATGATCGGGCAAAATACCTATAATAATTTTCAAACCACTCCCTATACTATGGATGACATCTTTATTGCCAAATGCGGGCAGATCACCGGTTCGGTGGAGTCCAGGTATCCGGAGGAAAACCAACTCCTCATATACGCCAATCCGAACGAGGGGAAATGCACCGTAACCATCCCGGAGGAATTTTTGCACGAAAAGCAGCTTACGCTTCAGGTTTTTGATTTCCAGGGAAAACTGATTGAAAAGACGGGGTTGACGCTTGCCGACGGCAAGATCAGGCTGAACCTCGAAGCCCATGCCAAAGGGATGTACCAGGTGGTGGTGGACAATGGGAGGAAGAGTTATACGGGGAAGGTGGTGTTTGAGTGAAGGACGAGGGACGAGGGACGAGAGACGAGGGACGAGAGACGAGGGACGAAATTACTTTAGAGTAGTTTGGGCGCTTTGATTTGTTACCTGCCAAGCAGGAAAATCATCGGAATCATCAATCGTTTATTCCACGACTTTTCACTGTGGGTTTCACCCTTAAATTCACGGGTTATCCAGTTTTTTGAAGTAAATCCACTGGATTTCATCACGGTGTCAACCTCTTTCTGAATTGCGGGATACATGGCGTCAAGAGTTTCAGTGCCATAATCAAAATAGATTCGGTGAGATGCGGGATCTGGTAAATGGGTTTTCAGATATTTTATAAATGCTGCCGGCGTCGGATTGTTCTCCAAGGTAAAAATACCTGGCCAGTGTGTCGAAAGACAGGCTGCGCCGCCAAATACCTTTGGATATTCGCAGATGGCATAAAGAGAGATCAGCCCGCCCATGCTGCTACCGGCAATGAAGGTGTCTGCTCTATCTTTCCGCGTCGGGTAATTCTTGTCAATATAGGGTTTGAGCTCGCTTACAATAAATTTCAGATAGTTGTCGGAATTGACTTTCACATTGTTGAAAATTGAAGCGCCGCCCGGTCTCTCAGATAAGTATAGCGAGTCCTGCTGCATTGTCGTCAGCGATTCAAAGGGTTTTTGTGGAAAATAATCACCATGACGAGTATTTCCGCCATTCCAGACGCCGACCACAATTACGTTGCGGATTTTTTTCTCTTTCATAAGTTTTGCCAGAACATCATCAACATCCCAGCTCTGGCGATTCCAGGTAGTTGCTGTATCATAAAGCATCTGTCCGTCATGCATGTACAGAACGCTGTATTTTTTGGCGGCGTTATATCCTTCCGGCAACCAAATATCAATATTGCGTGGAGTGATATATTTTGACTGAAAATTCTCCAGCCTGGCAATGCTGCCCGATGAGACTACCGGTAGTTGTGAAATGCAGAAAAATGAAACCATGGAAAATAGCAGGGATAAAACAGAACGTTTCATTGATTTTTTCAGGATTATTAATTATTTGTTAAAATGCTTTTGAATTAAAGAGAGTAATTCTGCTTTGTCAATGGGTTTTGTGATATAATCATTGCATCCTGCTTCAATTGTCTTGGTTTTTACATCAAACATACCTAATGCAGTTTGGGCAATGATGATTACGTCTTTATTAAATTGACGGATTTGCCGGGTAGCTTCGTAACCATCCATTACA
The DNA here is from genome assembly GCA_026391715.1 of Bacteroidota bacterium. Classification (GTDB taxonomy): domain Bacteria; phylum Bacteroidota; class Bacteroidia; order Bacteroidales; family FEN-979; genus CAIVAT01. Next base: position 11,219 of record JAPLDO010000114.1, on the reverse strand, counting down.
GGCATTTGGATATCCATCAGCGCCAAATCAATATCCGGATGATTGCGACAAATTTCAACAGCTTCAATGCCTGTCTTTGCTCTCAAAATTTCTTTGCCAAACATCGTAACTGCTGCTGCAAGAATTATTTCAGATGGCAGATCGTCTTCGGCAATTAGTATTTTCAGCCCTGTACCTTTGGGATTAACCTGATCAACAGCGCCATCATTCGAAACAGTATTTATAATATCGTTTTTTTTCTCTTTTTCCGCATTGAAGGGAATGGTAAAATAAAAGATAGAACCTTTTCCCGCTTCGCTTTCTAACCAAATTTTCCCGCCCTGCTTTTCTGCATATTCTTTGCAAAGCAGTAAACCCAATCCTGTGCTGGATTCGCCATTTGTGCCTGGACGGTTTGATTTTATATCGAGGCGGAATAGATTATTTAACATTTCCTTGCTCATACCGATGCCGGTATCTTTAACCGAAACAACAGCCTTAACAGTATCGTAAGCCTTAACTGAAATGCCCACGTTACCTCCGTTATGAGTAAACTTTATTGCATTTGACGCCAGATTTCGGATTACCGTTTGAAGCATATTTGTATCAGCATACACTTCAATTTTATCGGGAATATCCAAGTCTATCCCGATTGATTTTTCTCGCGCCGATTCAGTAACAATTTTTATACATCCGGTTAATACATTCTTTAAACTCAGAATTTGTGGTTTAAACGAAGTTTGCTGGCGTTGCATTTGAGACCACTCAAGCAGGTTCTCCAGCAGGTTGTAAATATTACGGACTGAATGGTTCAGGGATACGGCTATATGTTTTTTTTCGTCAGGCTCCAGCAGTTGCGACTCATTGGCAATTATATCGGTTAACCCCATCAAACTGCCCAAAGGACCGCGAAGGTCGTGAGCGATAATGCCAAAAAACTTATCTTTTGTTGCGTTAACTATTACAAGCTCGTCTCTTTGGGTTTGGATTTCTTCTTTTTGCTTTTCTAAAATGGCATTTTGTTCTTTGATTGTGCGATAAGAGTTACGCAATTTAAGCATGGAATACACGCGCGACTGCAATTCAATACTATCAATTGGTTTTCTGATATAATCAACTGCTCCGCTGTCTAAAGCCATTTTCAGGTTCTCGGAAGAAGTCATAATTCCCGTACACATAATTATTGGAATATCTTTGGTAGCTTCAATACTTGATAAATATTTGATAGCTTCAATTCCATCCATTTCGGGCATTTCCCAATCGGTAATTATTAAATCAGGAAGGCGTTTTTCGGCTAATTCGCACAAAATTTTTCCATTCACAGCTCTTATTATTTTGTGTTTTAAATCAGAGCTTTTTAACGCATCAACAATTATCTGTATATTCCCAGGATAATCATCGGCTATCAGAATTGTGTAAGTCATAAGAACTTCTTTCTTCGTTTATTTTCAACAATTCCAAAAATTGCGGTTGATTTAAGGAAACGATATTTTTTTCAATTTTTGAAAGCCATTTTTGGATGTTTTCAGTTTTGTTTTGCGCTAAGGGCGCAACAATTTCTTCGATGTCATCGGTTTCGTATATGGTGTATTTTTTTAATTTGTCAATTATTGGTTCTAATAATCTAACTTCCTCTTCGGTAAAATGTAAACCTACCTTTTCAATTTTAATTTCTTTATCAATGGTTGGTATTTTAACGTGTCTTGTTTTTCCAAGTCGTAATGTGAACCAAAAAGTTGTTCCTTTACCAACCTCCGAATTCAAACCAATCTCGCCTCCGTGCGCTTCCACAGCCATCTTACAAAAAGTTAAACCCAATCCGGTTGATTTAACATTTCCCGAATTTTTTGCCGCTACTTGACCGAATTTTTGAAAAACAAGATGAATTTTATCAGTTGGAATACCTTCGCCATTGTCGGAAACTGAAATTTTCACCATATCCTCCGACAGTTGATTTGTTGATAATATAATGGTTCCGCCTGTGGGTGTATATTTTACAGCATTTGTAAGTAAATTGACTAAAACGCGTTCAACTATTTCCTCTTCAGCTAATGTCGCCAATCCATATTCAATTTCATTTAATACTATTATTTCTTTTTGTTCACAAAGAAGTTGAACCTGTTTTAAGGCGTTTACGGCAATTAAGGCAAATTGTTTTTCTTTTAAATCCAGTTTCATTTCTACTTCTTCATACTTATAAACATCCAGAATGTTAAGCACCAGGTTCAACATTTGATTTCCCGATTGTTGCATAATAGCAATTTTTCTTTCGGGTGTAAATGATCTTGGAATATTTAGTATTATGTTGAGTGGGTTTTTCAAATCGTGTACGATCATTGATGTAATTCTTTGTTTGAATTCATCCATTTTATGCAGTTTGTCATTTTGAAATTGAAGTTGTTCTTTTTGAGCGAGTATTGCTTCTTTTTGCAATGTTAATTCTTCATTAATAATTTGTAAATCATCGCTTTGTTTTACAACCTTGGCAGTTTTTTCTTCAACAATACGTTCGAGGTGTTTTTGTTGTTTTTCTAAGGAAGCAATGCGCAGCCGGTAAAAAGAAAACAAGCTTCCGAAAATAAATGTAGCCAGTAATACCCGAAACCACCAAGTTTTCCACCAGGGCGGGCGAATATTAAACGAATAAATGAACTCTTTACTCCAAAACCCTTCGCTATTCCCGGCTTTAATTTTAAAAGAATAATTGCCAGGTGGCAGATTGCCGTAAGGCGCTTCATTTCTCATGGTTGGCACACTCCAATTTTTGTCCAAACCTTCCAACTTATATTGGTATTTAACTTTATTACTTTGTTTTTGTGTTATCCCGATAAATGTGAAAGAGAGAAAATTGTTGTTGTATTTTAAACTTAAATTACGCGGTAAGCCATACCATTTTGATGTTTCATCAAAACGAAAACCGGTAACAGCAACGCCATTTCCAAGAATAATACTTGTATCTCTGGCTTCACTTTTTCGCTCACCGGATGCCGACGGGGAAAGAAGATTTGTCCAATCAATGTTTTCGTTGAATAACTCTATGCCTGTTAGTTGTATATTTGGCGGAATGGTATCGGCATAATCACCCTGGGGATGATAAGTTGTAAGCCTGTCAATGGCGCCAATCCAGATATTACCGGCGCTGTCTTCACAAATAGCGCCGCGGTTACAGCCAATTCCTAAAAAACCATCCTCGTAGGTATAATTTTTAAATAAAGGCAATTCGGGGTTATTTGCCTTTGCTTTTAAATTTTCAAGTTTTAACTTGCTTAGCCCAAAGCGGGTGCCGAACCAGAGGTTTCCATTGTGGTCTTGTAAAATGCTGAAAACATAATTATTCGCCAAGCCTTCTTTTTCGGTAAAATTTGTAAAGGTTTTCCCATCATATCTGGAAACTCCACCGCCACCGGTGCCGAACCAGATGTTGTCGTCTTTGTCCTGAAAAATACAATGCACATTATTATTGGCTAAGCCTTCTTTTTCGGAATATCGTGTAAAGCGAAACCCTGATTTTGGCAAATTTGAATTTACATGGAAACCTCCGGCGTCATTCAATTCAAGTTTTGAAACCCCTCCGCCAAGAGTGCCGAACCAGATGTTGCCGTTATTATCCTGAAAAATACTTAATACTTTATCGCTGCTTAAGCCGTCCTTTTCCGTAAAATTAGTAAATGATTTCCCATCGTATTTTGAAACGCCGCCGCCATAAGCGCCGAACCACAGATTCCCGCTTTTGTCCTGTATAATCGCCAAAATACTATTACTGACCAAGCCTTCTTTTTGAGTAAAATTCGTAAAGCATTTTCCATCGTATTTCGACGCCCCTCCCGAACCGGCGCCGAACCAGATGTTATCATTTTTGTCTTGTAAAATGCTGCACACATAATTACTGATTAAGCCTTCTTTTTCGGTAAAATGAGTAAAAGATTTCCCATCGTATTTTGATACTCCTCCGCCATAAGAGCCAAACCAGAGGTTTTCGCTTTTGTCCTTTAATATACAATAAACATTATTATTGTTTAAGCCTTCGTTTTCGGTATAATGAGTAAATGATTTCCCGTTGTATTTGCTAACTCCGCCAAAAGTTCCAAACCAAAGGTTTTCGCTTTTATCTTGTAAAATACTAATGACATGATTATTTGGTAATCCTTCTTTTTCGGTAAAATGGGTAAAAGATTTCCCATCGAATTTTGATATGCCTCCGCTAAAAGTGGCAAACCAAAAGGCTCCGTTTTTATCCTGTAAAATAGACCAAACTTGATTATTGCTTAAGCCTTGTTTTTCGGTGAAATGAGTAAAATATTTACCGTCAAATTTTGATACGCCCCCGCCATCAGAGCCAAACCATAAGTTTCCTGCATTGTCCTGAATAATCGCTAAAATATAATTATTACATAATCCTTCTTTTTCCGTAAAGTTTGTAAAGGATTTCCCATCGAATTTCGAAACGCCTCCACCCAGAGAGCCGAACCAAAGGTTTCCGCTTTTGTCTTCAAAAATTGACCAAACAGTATTATTGGTTAAGCCTTGTTTTTGGGTAAAATGAGTAAAGCATTTTCCATCGTATTTCGATACGCCTCCGCCGCCGGTTCCAAACCAGAGGATACCGCTTTTGTCTTGCAAAATACTGTAAACTTTGTTATTGCTCAACCCTTCTTTCACGGTAAAATTTGTAAAGCATTTTCCATCGTATTTTGATACGCCTCCATCCTCGGCGCCGAACCACAGGTTACCGCTATTATCCTCTAACATGGACAATACGAGATTATTGCATAGCCCTTCTTTTTGGGTAAAATGAGTAAAGGATTTCCCATCGTATTTGGAAACGCCGCCGCCATAAGTACCGAACCAAAGGTTTCCGCTTTTGTCCTGCAACAGGCATCTTACCTTGTTGTGTTTTAAGCCCTGGAGCGTACTAAAAGAACTGAAGTTTTGTGGATTTTGGTCCTTAATATAGGCGTCTTTGGCTATAACTACTTCGGGAATGCCCGCTAAAAAAGGGTTATTAATGGCGACAACAGTTTTGGGAAGCAAAAAAGAATCCTGTCCCGGAGTAATTATCCGGGGGTTGCCACATAAAATAACTTTTGGTTCTCCTGCCGGGTACACGTTTGGATTGGCATAAACAACATTTGGTTTACCGGCACGCGCTATTTTTGGCTTTCCGGCAAGCGTCACTTTGGGGCTGCCCACGCTGTCGTCAGGGACAACATAGCCTTCGGCTGATACAACTGCCGGATTGAATGCCAATGATGTATTTTGCCTTTGCTGATTGTTGCAGGAGAAAAGCGCTAAAACAATTAGAAGCAAATAAATTAAACAATTCTTCATTTTGATATTTTTTTCAGGCGGACCGACAGACAAAGCGGGACTTTGCTCAAGGCATTGACAGGAATAACCTTATGATAAATATTAATCGTTGATACTATATTTATTGTTTACAAAAGTAATGACAAATGCTTTTTAAACTCAATTTTTGTTTTCTACGGGGGAAATAGTTTTAGGACTGGTAAACTAAGTCCTTGCTTTCAAGGCTTGTTAACCTTGACTCTCTCTCTTTTCCCTTGAGATATGGAGTTAAACGAGGTAGTGATCCTGGCGAATTACCTTATTTTGCTGAGCCAGCGAAGAAAACTCCTCATGAAAAATCGCGAAATCGCACTCACGAATCCGCCATCTGCGGCATTTCCCACCGCATGAACAAACTCGATTTTTCAAAACGGCATTGAAGCGCTCGTCCCATAAACAGCGCCTTGCGGTGAAACCCTTGATTTTAATTAAAATCTAAAAATTACGGGAAAAAAATAAAGTTCAGTCTTCAGCTTTGTCAGCTATCAGAAGATGTCGAAACTGAACTCGCAGGTACATATTTGGCGTTAAACTACAAAATGTGGCAGGCTTAAAATCGGTGGAAGTCAGTCGCTTTGAAATTATACAAATACAAAGGAGATGTAAATATTAACTCATTTTGATAGAATTATTTTATTTTTGCTAATCTTAGACTTTCATAATCCAAAAACCGTTACTTATGAAATTAAAACTTTTACTCTTCGCAGCAGCATTACTCATCAGCGCCTTCAGTTACGCCCAGACCGGCGTAGCCATTAACGCCACCGGAGCCGAAGCCGATAATAGCGCCATGCTCGACGTGAGCGCAATCAACAAAGGAATCCTGGCTCCCCGGATGACAGCGTTACAGCGTACCGGCATCTCAAATCCTGTCAAAGGATTGCTGGTTTATCAAAACGACGGAACAGAGGGATTCTATTATTTTGATGGCGCGGCATGGACCCGGCTTGCAAACGGAACTTATACCGAAACCGACCCGGTTTTTGGCGTTTCCGCCGCAAAAGGAATTACTCCGACCAACATTACCAACTGGAACACTTCCTTTGGCTGGGGAAACCATGCCGGCTTATACCGCCCGATAAGTTATGTGCCAGCCTGGAGCGAAATTACCTCTAATCCATTTTCGTTTTCATCGGCGGCAAACAACCAGCTTCTTAGATACAATTCAACCTCTGCAAAATGGGAAAACTGGACGCATGACTTCCTGACCGCCAATACCGGTATCACAGGAGCTACAAATACAAAAATAACCTACGATTCAAAAGGATTGGTTACTGCCGGCGCTGCCGCGACTACTGCTGATATTCCTGCTTCCGCCGACAAAAACTATGTAACCAACGCTCAACAAACGGTACTTACAAATACTTCCGGTATCAATACCGGCGATAATGCAACAAACACACAATACAGCGGCTTGGATGCAGCAAAAGCTAATCTGTCCGGGGCTGCATTTACAGGAGCCATCTCGGCGACAAATCTATCTGGCACAAATACCGGCGACCAGACCAACGTTACCGGTTCAGCAGCTTCTTTCACGGGAAGTCTGGCGGGTGATGTAACAGGTTTACAGGGAGCAACCGTTGTTGGTAAAATAAATGGCGCTTCAATGGCAGATCTCGCAACAGGTATTTTAAAAAATACTACTTCTACAGGCATCCCAAGCATTGCGGTGGCTGCTGATTTCCCTACACTTAATCAAAACACTACCGGCACTGCCGGCAATATAACAGGTACAGTTGCCATTGCCAACGGAGGAACTGGTTCGACAACCCAAAATTTTGTGGACTTAACCACTGCCCAAACCGTTGCCGGAAATAAAACCTTTTCGGGCGATATTACTGCAAAACGATATGTGCTCACCCAGCCTTCGGCAATACCCTCTGCCGCTACCACTACCATTGATTTAAGTTTGGGCAATGTGTTCCAGGTTAACCTGGGAACAAATATTACCACTCTTTCGCTTACCAATCCTGCCGTAGGCACTTACCTTGTCAAGTTCACCCAGGATGCAACCGGAAGCAGAACTGTTGCTTTCCCTGCCGGATGGAAATGGTCGGGTGGCGCCGCGCCAACAGTAACTGGAACAGAAAGTAAAACTGATATTGTCACCCTGATTTATGACGGAACTACCTATTATGCCGCCATTGTGCAAAATTTCTAAGCCATGAAAAATCCGCTTATCATTCTATTTCTTTTGATTGCCACTTGCGCAGGGGCACAGGTAGTTCCGCAGGGATTTTTAAGACCCCATAATACTTTTACCTGTGGAACCTCTATTACAAAGGCGCATGTTGCAGGTGTAGTTGCCCCTGTTGATAAAACGGTTACATACAGTACAGTTACAAATATCCCCGGTGAAGTATCAAAATGTTGGATCGCCAGCAACCTGGGAGCCAGTCAGCAGGCAACCGCCATAAACGATGCCACTGAAGCCTCCGCTGGCTGGTACTGGCAGTTTAACCGCAAGCAGGGATACAAGCATGATGGTTCGACCAGAACCCCCAGCGGCGCCTGGACAAACCCCATCAGTGAAAATTCTGAATGGCTGCCTGCCAACGATCCGTGTACCGTTGAGCTTGGCGCAGGCTGGCGTATCCCAACTTATACTGAATGGAATACTGTATTTACAAGTGGAGCGTGGGAGGTTGCGGACGGACCATGGAACTCTGGTTTAAAGCTTCACGCTGCCGGAGACCTTCACTATACGAATGGTTCGCTGCAAAACCGCGGCACGCATGGCGAATATTGGAGCAGTACGAAAACCGTTGGTTTTGACAACGCTTTCATGTTATACGTCGCCACTAACGCCAGCCAATTAGCGGAAGCCGTAAAGTCGTGGGGATATACTCTCCGGTGCCTCCGCAACCTGCTCCCAACCGTTACCACCACTGCTGCTACTTCAATTACATCAACCACGGCATCCTCAGGCGGCAATGTGACCGATGATGGCGGGAGCGTTATTACTGCAAGGGGTGTTTGCTGGAGCGCCACCACCGGGCCAACTGTTGCGTTAACAACCAAAACCACCGAAACCGGCGCCACCGGCGTATTTGCAAGCGCTTTGACCAACCTTGCTGCATTTACGACCTATTATGTCAGGGCTTATGCCACCAGCGCCGCAGGAACGGCTTATGGTAATGAGGTAAGTTTTAAAACACTGCTGGCGATTGGCGATGCTTACCAGGGAGGCAAAGTTGTTTATTTTTTTCAACCTGGCAACCCCGGATATATTGGAGGAGAGACACATGGATTAATTGTTTCTGCTATTGATAATGCAGCAAATATCCCATGGGGTATTGGTAGTAATGCAGCAGTAGGCGCTTTTGGTTTAAGTATAGGCGAAGGACCTGCTGCCACAAGAAAGATAGTGGATGCTTTAGGCGCCGGTTATTACGCGGCTTATGTATGCGATACATTGACATTGAATGGCTATACAGATTGGTATTTGCCTTCCAGAGACGAGATGAGATGTTTATATAACAACCGTTATATAATTGGTGGCGTTGATGGAGGCATATTCTGGATCTCGCTGGAAGAAAATTTTTATGCCTACAATACGTATTTTACATCACCTCTAAATGAATATTCAATGCCTAAGAGTACCCTCAGAAGAGTTCGTGCGTTCAGAACATTTTAATCATAGGATGCTTTTATGTGTGTCGGGGATTTTTGTCGGAATTGTGATTTTTACGATTTCATTTTTAAAACAAGTTATTATAAGAATCAGTTAAATCACAGTTCAGACAATTTTGACAGATGTTTGCTGCCGGGGATTTTTAATCATTTTGCATTAGATGAAGACTAGAACAAAGTACATAAGCAGTCTGATAAAGTTGAACATTAAGGAAATTGATCCTGGCGCTCAAATTATACTTTATGGTTCAAGAGCGCGTGGCGATGAAAGAAATGATTCCGATTGGGATATTTTAGTATTAACCGATTATCCTGTTGATATTAAAAAAGAAAGTGATTTCAGAGACCACTTGTATGACCTGGAACTTGAAACGGGTGAGCCTTTTTCTATTTTTGTTTATTCAAAAATTGACTGGAATACAAAACAAAGCGTAACACCTTTCTATTTTAACGTAACCAAACAAGGAATACAATTATGAACCTTGAAAAACGAAAAGAATATGTTAAACACCGAATTGAGACTGCGCACAAAACAGTTGATGCAGCAAGGCTTCTGTCGGAAAACGGGTTTTGGAATTCGGCAGTAAATCGCCTTTATTATGCTTTGTTTTATGCAGTAAATGCTCTTTTAGTCAGCAATCAAATTTATTCCCAGTCACATTCTGGTATGAAAAGTCAATTTTCGCTACATTTTATCAAATCAGGTAAACTGGATAAAAAGTACGGAAAACTTTTATCCCAATTATACGACTGGCGTCAAAAGGGCGATTATGAAATTCTGTTTGATTATGATGCAGAAATGGTTAACTAACTATTTGAACCTGTTGTTGAAATGATAAGCCGGATTGAAAAAGAAATAAAATTGCCCGATGAATAGTGTGTGGATTTTGAAAAGATTAACCGCAGAACCGCAAAGAAGGCGCAGAGAACCGCAGAGAACAAAAAATGAAACCAAAAAAAATGAACAACCGATCTAAAACAGGCAAACACCAAGTTCTTACCTCCGCGGCCTCTGCGAAAACCTCTGCGCCCTCTGCGGTTAAATCTTTTAATCAACTGTAATAACACAATTGTATTTTAGCATGAAAAGAGAGATTTTCCAATTGTTTGTTGAATGGAAGGAGCGTGAAAACCGGAAGCCGTTGCTTGTGCGTGGCGCCCGCCAGGTTGGCAAAACATATTCTGTCAATGAATTTGCAAGGCAGCAGTTTGCCAACTCCGTTACCATTAACCTGGAGGAATCGCCCGAAATGAAGAGTATTTTCAAAACCAACAATCCTGTGAGCATCATACAGGAGCTGTCTATATTGAAAAATACTGATATTACGCCAGTGCAAACCTTGCTCTTTATTGATGAAATTCAATCGTGCCCGGAGGCTATCGTATGCCTGCGGTATTTTTATGAACAAATGCCGCAACTTCATGTCATTGCGGCCGGCTCGTTGCTTGATCAAGCGCTCAGTGAAATACAACGATCAATGCCTGTTGGCAGGGTGGAATTCTGCTATATGAACCCCATGAACTTCAAAGAGTTTTTGTGGGCAATCTCCGAAGAAAAACTTGCTGCTTATATCGCCGCTTTTGTGTTAGGCGAGCCTTTCAGCGAAGCCATACACAAAAAACTGCTTGATCTGATGCGGTATTATATTTTTATTGGCGGTATGCCCGAAGCTGTCAAAGGGTTTGCTGAAAATAGAAAGTTAATTGATGTTGAACGCGTTCAAAGCAGTATTTTAACATCCCTGCAGTACGATTTTGCAAAATACGGCGCTAAAAGCCAGCAACGGCATCTTACCAGTGTGTTTAATTACGTTGCCCGAAATACCGGAAAGAAAATAAAATATGTGAATATTGACCATGAAGTGCGTTCAATCAACTTGAAAGAGGCATTTTACCAACTTGAAATGAGCAGGGTTGTGAGCCTTGTAAAACATACAGCTTCTGCCGGAATTCCACTCACGACGCATCTCAACCCCGATATTTTCAAGGCATTCTTTTTAGACATTGGTTTGGCTAACCATTTATGTAAAATACAGATCATTGACCCTTTGAAAATTTTCACCATAAACGAAGGCGCTTTGGCAGAACAATTTGTCTGTCAGGAATTGTTAAATTTGGCAGCCTCGTTCGATGAGCCACAATTGTACTACTGGGTAAGGGAGGAAAGAAATTCCAACGCTGAAATAGATTTTATTTTTCAGCACAACAATTCAATATTTCCTATAGAAGTCAAAGCAGGAAAAACAGGCGCGTTGAAATCA
>JAPLDO010000133.1 GCA_026391715.1 Bacteroidota bacterium | reverse complement strand
ATGGTATAACGGTTCATCCGCGCCCTGATGAACGCCATATCCGTTACCAGGATGTATTTGATCTTAAATCTGTATTGTCAACAGAATTTAATATCGAAGGATATCCTTCACCGGAGTTTATTGATTTGACGCTTAAAATACAACCCCATCAGGTCACTCTGGTTCCTGATCCTCCAGGGGTTTTAACGTCAAATGCAGGGTGGGATACAATTTCAAATCTGGCTTTTCTGAAAAATGTTATAGCTGCTTTCAGGTCAAACGGCATAAGGACTTCCATCTTTGTTGAACCCGATCAGGCTATGATCCGGGGCGCTGCCGAAACAGGAACCGACCGTGTAGAATTATACACCGAATCTTATGCAAAGCTGTTTCATAGCGGAAAAAATGAGGCTATCGCTCCGTTCATTAAAGCTGCCGAAGACGCCCTTGAATGTTCATTGGGAATTAATGCCGGTCATGATTTGAATCTGGATAATCTGAAGTATTTTGCTCAGAATATCCCCGGTTTGTTAGAGGTTTCAATCGGACACGCTTTGATTTGCGACGCCCTTTATCTCGGATTGGAAAATGCTGTTCAGCTATACCTGAGGCAACTGCAATAATGGGAAAAAACAGGTCAAAGTGGACTTTTGATTCTATCTTCATTTAAAAAAACTGAAGTTTACGCTTCCATATTGCCGGAGCTGGATAAAGCGTGAATGTTGTTCAAACCGGATGCGCGATGAATGTTCAAAAATTAACAAACCATCAGCATTCAGCAGATCAGCCTCGAAGATCAAATCGGGAATTAATTCGATTTCATCCAGATTGAATGGCGGATCTGCAAAAACCAGGTCATATTTATTAAAGGAATGTTTTAGAAAAGTAAAACAGTTCGATTTCACCGGTTTCATGTTGGTTATTCCAAAGCTATCCACGGTTTTCTTAATAAAATCAATGCACCTGTGATTGGCGTCCACTGTTGTAACCTCAATCGCTCCCCGCGATATAAATTCAAAAGCGATACTTCCGGTTCCCGAAAACAAATCCAACACTTTCAGCAACTCAAAATCAACCAGATTATTCAAAACATTGAACAACCCCTCTTTTGCAAAATCGGTGGTTGGGCGAACCGGTAGATTAACCGGCGGCTGAAGTCTGCGGCCTCGAAATTTTCCGCTTACAATCCGCATGATAAAAAGTTTAGTAATGGATAATAGGAATGCCCGGGAACTTCATTCATGTTGAAACTGTATTTGAAGAAAGCGCTCCTTTTCCCAAATTCGACATGCTTTATATAGTTATATAGCAGATCGAGTAATTCTTCATCTTTCTCCGCATCGCCAAAAATAACCAGTGGAATTTGTTCAGGATTCAGATTTAGCTGTTCAAGCACAAAAATCAGGTAATAGGTAATATCCTGTGGGCAAAGGTGAGAAAATGAATTGAAATAAGTCATCAGATGCCCGTTATAAATCATAATGTCAATAAATTTCCCATAGATATTTAAAAAAACTTTTGGCGCGTTTATCCGGCTCTTGTAATTCGTCCAGACGCTTTCAATAAAAACACTTGAAGAACTTACAACCCTGTATTTCTGAAAATGATTAACCACGGTTTGAACAGTTTTGGTTGGTATGGAAAAAACCTGGTATGCATCCGTATTCACGAGATGATCAGAAAAGACCTGGATTTCACTATTTTTTCCAAAGGAAAAATCTATGTAATTAGCCGCTTCTGCGGGGTCAAAAAGCTGGGCTGGTATCAATGTGGTTTTCGCCCCCTGATATGCTATTTTTAGCAGTTTATACTGATTTTTCAGGTAAGGCATTTGTGAAACAATTTCCGTGAGAAATTCTGCGAATGTTGGTTTTTCCTGTGATAAAGCAATTCCGGAAATCGCGTCATTTCTGATCAGGTGAGTTATTCCAATGTATTTCCCCCGCTTTAAATCATTGATGCAAAAAGAAAAATCAGACTCGCCGAAAATAAGCGCCAAACCGTATTGGTGAGTTTCCTCCGGATCAAAGGACTCATCCATTTTGCTCAGCGTTAAGGTGTAGGTATCAGCCATTACAGAAGGTTGTCTTTTCGGTTTTGCAATGATAAGAAGAAATGGCGAAGTATCGAGGTGGCGAAATAGCGAAAAAAAAGGTGGGTTGTCATTTGAGGTCTGTAAATTCCGGCAGCTTCTGTAAAAAAGCGTAGCCGCCGCTTTCGTGATTTATGCGGCAGACAAAGTGGCTTAATCCGTTTGTTACCACAATGTAATCAACTTTCAGTGTCATGTTGTACATCGCAACCTGATCAAAAACCGCCTGGGTAAGAGCAATGATTGGCGCTTTACATTCAACAACCATTACCGGGTTGCCGGAATTATTATAGGCGAGTATATCAAATCGTTTTTTCATTTTATTGTAGGTCAGCGTTGCTTCCACCACAATCAGCGATGCGGGAAAGCCGAGATGGAAGATCATAAAATGGAGAAAATGTTGCCTTACCCATTCTTCATCGGTAAGCCTGACAAACTTTTTCCGAATTTCGTCAAAGATCTCCTGTTTCCCATTTTGACCTAAGCGGGTTCGAGTGGTAATATCCGGCAGATTAAGTTTTTCCATAGCGCTGAAAATACAAACTTACAATAAAAACTGATAAATCATTTATCTTTGCGGTTGTCTGAATTTGCAAAGAAGAAAGGATGCTTACCGATACAACCTGGCTCTGATTACCTGCCATATATTTTTACGCTCATGAAAACAAAAAAAGAGATTGTTGACGATTGGCTACCGCGTTACACCGGTACAACGCTTGAAGAATTTGGCGATTTCGTCCTGCTTACAAATTTTACAACCTACCTCGAAATGTTTGCCAAATGGTATAACGCGCCAATCAAGGGTAAAGATAAAGCCATGCCAACGGCTACCCATGATCGTATCACTATGATCAACTTCGGTATGGGAAGCCCAAATTCGGCTACAATTATGGATTTGTTGAGCGCGGTCAAACCAAAGGCTGCGCTATTTCTCGGTAAATGCGGCGGATTAAAAAAGAAATGCAAAGTGGGCGATCTCATTGTTCCAATTGCAGCTATTCGCGGAGAAGGAACCTCCGATGATTACTTTCCTGCGCGTGTTCCGGCGCTGCCTGCTTTCAACCTTCAGAAAGCCATGTCAACAATTATTCACAATCACCGAAAAAATTACTGGACAGGCACTGTTTACACTACAAACCGCCGCGTGTGGGAGTACGATGAGCAATTTAAAGAGCATTTGCGTATTACGCGAGCTATTGCAATTGACATGGAATCGGCAACATTGTTTATGGTTGGTTTTGCCAATGAAATACCTACGGGAGCGGTTCTTCTCGTTTCCGATCAGCCTATGGTCGGGCGCGGAATAAAAACGCAAGCCAGCGATAAAAAAGTATCTGAAAAATACACTGAGGAGCATCTACGCATTGGAGTGGAAACATTAAAGGATCTGATTGACAAAAATATCATGGTAAAACATTTACGATTTGACTGATCATGGCTGTAAAAAACGAATTTACTATTGATAACATTCTCAGCGATCTTAAAAACCGTATATATTATCCGGTTTATCTGCTTCACGGCGAGGAATCCTATTTTATTGATGTGATCTCCGATTACATCGAAAAAAATGTGTTGAGTGATTTGGAAAAGGAATTCAACCAGACCATTATTTATGGAAAAGATACGAATGTGCCGACGCTGATAAGTTACGCGCGACGGTTCCCTATGATGGGCAATTACCAGTCGCTGATCGTTAAAGAGGCGCAGGATTTGGAAAAGTTTGAAGATTTGCAGCATTATGTTGAAAATCCGCTCCCATCCACCATCCTGGTTTTATGTTATAAATACAATAAGCTCGACAAGCGGAAGGTTTTTTACAAAGCTGTTGAAAAAGCTGGCGTGGCGTTTGAATCAGTAAGGTTTTACGATAATAAAATCCCCGACTGGATCAATGAATACCTTCGCGAACGCAAGTATTCAATCACTCAGAAAGCTGCCATTATGTTGATTGAATTTCTGGGAGCCGACCTGAGTAAGATTGTAAATGAGATTCAGAAATTATTAATCAACCTTAAGCCTGGAACAGAAATCAATGAAGATGACGTGGATCAGAACATTGGAATCAGTAAGGATTTCAATGTATTTGAGCTTCAAAAAGCCCTTGCCCGAAAGGATGTTTATAAATCGAACCAGATCATTCTTCATTTCGCGGCAAATCCGCGTGAAAATCCTCTGGTAAAAGTGATACCGATTCTTACAGGGTATTTTACCAAATTGCTCACTTATCATTACCTTCCGGATAAATCACAAAATTCGGTGGCGGCATCCCTCGGTATCAAGCCGTTTTTCGTGCGTGATTTTCAACAGGCAGCCCGAAACTTTCCGGTAGGAAAACTTATTAATGTAATTGCCTACCTTCGGGAATATGATTTGAAAGCAAAAGGAGTTGATAATGCTTCTGCAACCGATGGCGAATTAATGAAAGAGCTGATATTTAAAATTCTTCATTAGCAGATCTTTCCTGAAGTTTTGGTAACGGACATCTTTGCCGCGGTTGTTTTTGATTCTTTGTTCCAGCGCTTTAATCCGGAAAAATTCATCAGTTTTTTTACGAAATCTGGCAAAGTTGCATTCCTGATGCAACCGGTTACTCCAGACCTTGTCAGCCTTTCCAGTCCATATCAGGCTTTCCAGTTCCTGACAGGTCAAACTACTACGTTAATCATGAGTGTCCTGTAAGACATGTCAGAGTTTAAAAGCTCGTAGTGACAAAATTAACCAAAGAGTCAGCAAATAGTGTAAAGAAAAATTAGTTTTTGCAATTAGGTATGGACCCTGAAAGTCATAATAGCATGAACGGATTTGTAAAAAAAACATCACGCAAAATGGATTTTCCGTAAAAGAATTTATATCTTTGAAAGAAATTGTAAAAAATATTCACTATGAAAAGGTTTCTCTTATACATTTTTTTAGCAATTCTGTCGCCAGCTACATTTGCGCAGGTCAGTATCAGCGGTGACAATAGCGCTCCGGATCCATCGGCAATGCTTGATGTAAAATCGAATTCGCGAGGGATTCTTCTACCACGTATTGCTCTAACAGCGATCAATATGGCAGCGCCTGTAGTAGCTCCGGCAGTGGGTCTGATGGTGTATAATACAGCAATCGCAGGAACTTCGCCCCATAATGTTACGCATGGTTATTACCTTTGGGATGGCTCCGTCTGGGTTCCCGTTTCAGCAATAAAAGGAACGAGCATCGGGGATATGCAATACTGGAATGGCTTTCAATGGGTAAATATCCCGGTAGGAACGCCGGGACAGTATCTGCAACTTTCGTCACAAAATATTCCAACCTGGACAGGTTCCTCATATCCAACTGTTGTAACATTGCCTGTTACACTTGTCATGCAAACCACCGCTACCAGCGGGGGGGAAATATTATCCGACGGAGGATCTTCCTTATCAGCCCGCGGAGTTTGCTGGAATACAACCGGTAATCCTACTACAGCCGATAGTAAAACCGTTGATGGGTACGGCATTGGGAGTTTTATTTCCAACCTTACCAACCTTATGCCGGGTACTATTTACCATGTCCGCGCTTATGCAACAAATACAGCAGGCACTAGCTATGGGGCAGTAATCAATTTTACAACGCTGAACATCCCAACGGTCAGCACACAATTCATCACTTCAATAACACAAACAACGGCACAGGGTGGCGGTCATGTAACCGCTGATGGCGGTTCCGCGGTTACTCACTATGGAGTTTGCTGGAGTGATAATCCTGATCCAACCATTGGCAACAGCAAAACCAACGATGGTTCAGGCATTGGATTGTTCACAAGCAATTTGACATTACTTACCCCAAACACAACATATTATGTGAAGGCTTATGCCACCAACAGCGTTGGCACCGCTTACGGCAACCAGGTTGTTTTCACAACGCTACATCTTCCGGAGCTTCCGGTAGTTTACACCTCCCCGGTGATTAATATCACAAATTTATCGGCAGCGAGCGGAGGCGATGTAACTGATGACGGAGATTCGCCGGTTACCGTGAGAGGAGTTTGCTGGAGTCTGGTTCAGAATCCAACTACCGCAAATAATATAACTCTTAACGGCGCTGGCACAGGAGTATTTACCAGTGTTTTAACAGGGCTGCTCGCCGATACAGTTTATTATATCAGGGCTTATGCAACAAACATTTCTGGAACAGCTTATGGAAATTCGCTAAGCTTCCGCACTCTGCCCGATGCCCCGCCACCATGTCCCGGAACTCCAACAGTTTCTTATGGAGGCAAAACCTACAATACTGTTCTCATCGGAAGCCGGTGCTGGTTCAAGGAGAATCTGGATATCGGGATACGAATCAATGGTAATAAAGAGCAAACTGATAATAACGATACTATCGAAAAGTATTGTTTTAACAACCTCGAAGCAAATTGCAATATCTATGGCGGACTTTACCAATGGAATGAGCTTATGGCGTACGTCAACATCAGCGAGGGAATGGGTATTTGCCCCGCGGGATGGTATGTTCCCGGCATTAATGAATATATTACTTTGATCAACTTTCTGGGAGGAATAAGTGTTGCCGGAGGGAAAATGAAAGAATCGGGCGCGGAGCATTGGCTTTCACCCAACACCGACGCCAGCAACAGAAGCGGATTCACCGGGTTGCCCGGCTCAGAGCGTTCAACGGGAGGTACATTTCCGGCGTTGGGATTAGCGGCAAATATTTGGACATCTTCCATTTACTCTTCAGGGTTTGGAGCGTTGCAACTGCATTATAACTCGGCGGCAGGAGATTTGATTTATGCAAACAGCGACATGGGTTTTTCAGCGCGATGTATAAAAGACACCTGTTCGTCCCACTCGTCGGTTGGCGTTATCATAACGCCATCTGTAAACCCGATTTGCTCCGGAGCTGAAGTAACACTTACAGCAACAACAACCAACAGCGGGACAAATCCCTTTTTTCAGTGGAAGATCAATGGTATAAAGGTTGGAACAAACACACAAATCTATAGCTATATACCAGCTAATAACGACGTTGTAACGTGTGTACTCCATTCGAGTACGCCTTGCGCTCTAAATCCGGCATATTCATTGCCAGTAACAATGATTGTTAATCAAAACCTGCCGGTAAGCGTTTCTATTGCTGTTTCGGCGAATCCTTCCTGCCAGGGAAACCTTGTCGCTTTTACTGCTATGCCAACTAATGGAGGTTCTTCACCAGCTTATCAGTGGAAAGTAAACGGAACGAATGTTACCGGAGCAACAAACTCAACTTTTTTAAGCATACCCGTAAACAATGAAGTAATATTATGTATTCTTACTTCAAGTGAGATGTGTAAAACCAACAGTCCTGCCACATCCAATGATATAAAAATGACAGTACATAATTCTGAACCGGTCAGCGTATCAATTGCCGCCACTGCCAATCCTGTTTGCGCAGGAACTTCTGTCACTTATACGGCAACGCCAACCAATGGAGGCGCTTCTCCCTCTTATCAGTGGAAGTTGAATGGGACAAATGTTTCAGGGGCAACCAACGCAACCTATTCACATATTCCGGCAAATGGAAATACTATTGCCTGTATTCTAACGTCGAATCTGGCATGTTCAACTGGAAACCCTGCCACATCAAATTCCATCACTATGTCAGTAACTGAATCGCTTCCGGTTAGCGTATCCATTTCGGCTTCTTCAAATCCGATTTGCGCAGGCGCTTCGGTTACTTTTACAGCCACTCC
>JAPLDO010000171.1 GCA_026391715.1 Bacteroidota bacterium | reverse complement strand
GACAAACATTTTGAGACTATAGTCAGGCAGATGATGCGTAAAGTGGCAGTTGAAGATCCGGGCGATTCACGTTTTCTGGAAGGCGAACTGGTTAATAAAATTGATTTCCAGGAGGAGAACGACTGGATTTACGGGAAGAAAGTTGTTGAGGAGCCTGGCGATTCATTAGTAATGAAGCCTGGTCAGATCATCACTGCCCGTAAACTACGCGATGAAATTTCAATGCTAAAACGGAAGGACAAAAAACTTGTTGATGCACGCGACGCAAAACCGGCAACTGCTTTCCAGATTCTTCAGGGGATAACCCGCGCTTCACTGCAAACCAAAAGCTGGATCTCTGCGGCATCGTTCCAGGAAACAACCAAGGTTCTCACACAGGCCGCAATTAACGCCCGCCAGGATGATCTGATGGGGTTGAAGGAAAATGTGATTGTAGGTCATCTGATTCCTGCCGGAACCGGATTACGGGAATATGAAAATCTCATTGTCGGCAGCAAGGAAGAATATGAAATCCTGCTCGCTTCAAAAAAAGAATAACAACTATGAATATGCAAGATAAAAAAAATCCACTAAATCAAATCAATATTGAAATTTCCGACGAAGTAGGCGAAGGCATTTATTCAAACCTTGCCATAATTACACATTCTCCGGCTGAGTTTATCATTGATTTTGTGAAGATGATGCCCGGCGTTCCAAAGGCAAAGGTAAAATCACGAATAATCCTGACCCCGCAACATGCGAAACGTCTGTTCAAGGCGCTGAAGGAAAATGTAGCTAAATACGAGGCAATGCATGGTGAAATAAAGGACGCTGAAGGCGAATTACCATTCAATTTCCCGATGCCGACAGCGCAGGCTTGAAATTGGCTCAAAGTTCTAAGTTCAAAGTTTCAGGTTTAAATACGTTTGTAGTTTATTTCTGATCTTCCTGGAATCTTTTAAGGTTGTCCTCATATTGTTTGATGGCAACCTTTTCTTCTTTAGCAAGTTCTATAGCAATATTTTCAAATTTTACAGCTTCATTCTTGTTTCCGAGTTTGAACATCAGATTGGCGTAAATGTCGTTGTTCTCTGCAATGCTTCGTAATTCAAGCGATTTTTTTGCCCATCCGGCAGCCTTCTCAAGGTATTTTTTATCATCGGTGTTCTTACAAAAGAACGACGCTACCCTCGATAACATGGAATAGTCTTTTGAGTACCATTTATCGAGGCCGTTATAAGCTGTTTCAAAAAACTTTTCTCCTGAGCTGACGCTGAGATCGCTTATGAAAAAAACCTTTTCCGCGCCTTCATAATTAGTGTCGCGAATCTTTTGTTTCGCCTCGGTATATGATGTTTCCGAAAATGATCTGCTTCTTGCCAGGTTAACGAGAGATTGAGTAAATATGTTCGAGATTTTCTGATCAACTGAATCAAAAGTATATAGCTTTGAATATGCTTTTCTGTGATTAAAAAAATACCCGAACGCTTGTGATTCAGGTTCTGTCACATACCTGTTTATCATTTCCCAGTTGGCTCGCGATAATAAGTCGCCCTCTTTCTGAGAAGCAAAATATTGGTTCAGAGGTTCGGTAATCGGCATATATGCTCCCTGAAGTCGTTCAAAATATATTGTCATAAACTTCTGATCGCGATTTCCTTCTTCAAATTTCTTTTGATATGCTGCAAATCCTTCCCCTGGCGTCATTGCAATATTGCCCATTTCAAAATAGTTCTCAACCTTTTGAGGCGCACCCACTATTTTATGAACCATTTCTCCATTGCCATTAATGAAAAGTAGCGTGGGATAGGCTTTCACCTGGTAAGTGCGGGAAAGCGCGGTACCTTCGCCCTTTTCCATGTCGAAATGAGCGCAGATAAATTTCTGATTGTAAAAATCTGCAATAGAATCGTTGGTGAACATATTCGCCGCAATCCATTTGCAGGGTCCGCACCATGTTGTGTATGCGTCTAGAAAAATGAGTTTATCCTGTGCTTTTGCCAGCGCAATAATTTCTGACCACGGTTTTTCAATGAAAGCGATAGACCGTTTCTGTCCGAAACCAGGACTTACAGCAAATTGTAAAAGGATGTAAAGAGCGAAAGCGATTCTTCTCATGTTTGCAGTTTTTCTTAATTAACGATTTTATTAGCGGGGAGGCGCGAAGTTAATGCCATATATTTGTATTTTTAGCAAAATTATTGAAATGGGCGTTTCTGAAATTAAAAATGTCGGATTAATCGGAGCGGGAAACATGGCATGGAACCTTGGTAGCGCTCTAAAAAATAAGGACATTAATATAATGCAGGTTTATAACCGGACGCCATTTCGCGGGAAGTTACTGGCAGAAGCGCTGGGAGCTGATTATGTTGCCGATCCCGGAAAAATCACAACCGACGCCGATCTTTATATTATTGCGGTTTCCGACGACGCTATTGTTGATGTGAGTTCCCACCTGCAACTTGATGAACAATTGGTGGTTCATACGGCAGGCGCTATTGATATCAATGTTTTACAACATGTTTCGAAAAACCAGGGCGTTTTTTATCCGGCGCTATCGTTTTCTTCGGCGCAATCAGAGAATTTTAAAACAATTCCCTTATGTCTTGAAGCGAACTCGCCTTCAAATTTAAAATTGCTCGTTAGGTTGGCAAAAAAACTTTCTAAACTTGTCTATCCAATTGACAGTGACACCCGAAGAAAACTTCATCTTGCAGCCGTATTTGCTTCAAACTTTACTAATTTCATGTATGTAATTTCCGAAGAAATATTGAAAACCAATCAGTTGCCGCCTGATATTCTTGGTCCGCTGATTCGTCAGTCATGCCTGGTTAAGGATGGAGGAAATTTTTTCATGCGGCAAACTGGTCCTGCGGTACGTGGCGATCATGCCATCATTGCCAGGCATAAGGAACTGCTCGCATCTAATCGCGATTATCTTGAAATTTATGACCTGATTACAAACAACATAATCAAATATAAGTCACAACATGGCAAACTATAAAGAGCTTTTAAAAAATATAACTACATTTATTTTCGACTACGACGGGGTGTTAACCGATGGTGGAATAATTACATTGAACGACGGCGAACCAGTACGGATTACTAATGTGAAGGATGGTTATGCATTGCAACTTGCGAAAAAGAAAGGATACCGTATTGCAGTGATTTCCGGCGCCAGGTCGGCGTCAATGAAACATCGGCTTAACGCTTTGCAGATTACCGACGTGTTTTTAAATGTTGAACGGAAACTGGAAGTTTATCAGCAATATATTAATTCCAATCATCTTATACATGCTGAAGTTCTCTTCATGGGCGATGATATTCCTGATTATGAAGTGATGCAACTTGCAGGCGTTTCATCCTGCCCGTCGGATGCTGCCGAGGAGATCAGATCGGTGGCGAAGTATATTTCACATTTCAATGGGGGAAAAGGTTGCGTGAGGGATGTTATTGAACAAGTGTTGAAGGTACAGGGAAAATGGATGAATGATGATGCATGTCATTGGTAAGTCAAAGGTTCAAGGTTGATTTGATATGAAATTGAAATCGAAGAGTAGAGGCGATAGTCTTATGGCGATGGTACAATTAATCCGGCTGCCGAATGTGATAATTATTATCCTTACTCAGTTATTACTGAGATATTGCATTATCCAACCGTTTGTTTACGCCGATGAACCAGCAATGCTTTCTCCGTCGACAGACTTTCTGATTCTAATGATTGTAACGCTGTTGCTGGCAATTGGCGGCTATGTTATCAACGATTACTTTGACGTAAAAATTGACAGTGTGAACCGTCCTGAGAAAATGGTAGTGAATAAATTTATAACGCCGCGGAATGCCATCATGGTTCATATAATCCTTAACGGTATTGCAATCCTGCTGGGTTTCTTTCTTGCTTACCGCATCAGGGCGATTAGCTTTGGCTTCATTTTTCCATTAATTTCAGGTTTACTTTGGATTTATTCGGCAAAGTATAAACGGATACTTTTCTGGGGAAATTTTATTGTTTCGGTTCTTTCCGCATTTGTAATTCTGGTTGTATGGCTGTTTGAATTTTTCTGGCTGCATATTCAACCTGAGATATTTGCAAGTGTTTTACCGAATATGGGCTGGGTAAGCCGAATTGTTGTCGGGTATGCTTTGTTTGCATTCCTTACTTCCATGATTCGGGAAATAATCAAAGATATGGAAGATTATGAGGGAGATAAGAAATTTGATTGCCAGACTATCCCGGTGGTATATGGTATCAGGTTTTCGCAGTTTATTGTTGCAGTCTTACTCATAGGAACGATGATTTTGTTGGGTTGGGCTCAGTTTATCCTATACCGGCTTGAAATGATGATGGCGCTATGGTACTTTTCTTTTGCCGTGCAGATTCCTGCCGTTTATATGCTTTTCAAACTCTACCGCGCATCCGAAAAGCAGGATTTTCATCTGTTGAGCAGTTTATGTAAAGTAATTATGATTTCGGGAATACTATCCATGGAAGTATTATTAATAAGTAATTAATGACTTATGATCAAAAAAAGGTTAAGCGGAAGGCGCATCATTCTGGCTTCGCAGTCGCCACGCAGGCAGTATCTGTTAAAGGAACTGGGGCTAGATTTTGAAATCATCGGATCTAGTGTTAAAGAAGTATATCCTGAAGGACT
Source organism: Bacteroidota bacterium (assembly GCA_026391715.1). Taxonomy (GTDB): domain Bacteria; phylum Bacteroidota; class Bacteroidia; order Bacteroidales; family FEN-979; genus CAIVAT01. The sequence continues at coordinate 7,003 of JAPLDO010000171.1, read as the reverse complement.
TCAGCCCAAAGAAATTGCAATCTACCTTGCTGAACTGAAAGCCTGTAATTTCGATTTTTCGAGGCTTGATGAGCAGGCAATCGTTATCACTGCCGATACCATTGTTTGTCTTGGAGATGAAATTCTCGGAAAACCCGCAGGATATGGCGAGGCTGTGGCAATGCTCCAGAAGTTATCGGGGCGAAAACACGATGTGATAACGGGAGTTTGCTTGAAATCGAAGCGGAAAAAGCACATTTTTCACGTCCTTTCATCGGTTTATTTCAAGGAATTGAGCCTGGAGGAGATTGAGTATTATATTGATAACTTTCAGCCATTTGATAAAGCAGGCGGCTATGGTATCCAGGAGTGGATCGGATATGTTGGCATTGATAAAATTGAAGGTTCCTTTTTCAACATCATGGGGCTTCCCGTTAAAGAACTGTATGAAGAACTTTTGAAGTTCTGAGTTTCAGGTTAAAAGTTCCAGGTTCAAAGTTCAAAGTTCAAAGCAAAGGGATTTATTGCTAATTTTGCGACATTGAAAAACCTGGAAATGAAAGACCATCCATTGATTCTTATTACAAATGATGATAGCGTTAAAGCCCCTGGAATCAGGGCGCTGATTAATTATATCCGTCCTTTTGGAAAGGTTGTTGTGGTAGCTCCCGACCGTCCTCAGTCAGGTACCGCTCATGGCGTTACCATTGCTCATCCCTTACGTCTGGATTTGATTTCGAAAGAGGATGGATACGAAGAGTATAGTTGCAATGGCACGCCAGCCGATTGCGTAAAACTGGCATTCAAGATTGTGATGAAACGAAGACCAGATTTTCTTTTCTCAGGAATAAACCATGGCAGTAATGCATCAATAAACATCATTTATTCCGGAACTATGGCTGCAGTGCTCGAAGGCGCGCTCGCCGGAGTTCCGTCGGTTGGTTTTTCGCTGAATAACTATAGTCAGCATGCCTCATTTGCGCCGTCGGAGAAATTTGTGAAAACTATTGCCTCTGAAGTCATTGCAAACGGACTACCTGTTGGAGTTTGTCTTAATGTAAATATCCCTGATGTTCCGGAACCTGAGATCAGGGGAATCCGGGTATGTCGTCAGGCACAAGGTACATGGAAGGAGGATTTTGATGAGAGGGAAGATCCACATGGGCGGGAATATTACTGGATGAAAGGCGTTTATGCGCAAATTGGAAATGGGGAGGATACCGATCAATGGGCGATGGAAAATAATTGGGTGGCAGTTGTTCCGGTTCAGTTCGATTTCACCGCTCACAACGAGATTGAAAATCTCAGAAAAAGGTTCTGATGCGGTATTATATCATTGCCGGCGAGGCTTCCGGAGATCTTCATGCCTCTAACCTGATGCGTGAATTAAAGGAACAAGATCCGGTTGCTGAATTCAGGTGCTGGGGAGGCGACCTTATGGAGCAACAAGGCGGCGTAATGGTAAAGCGCTATCGCGATCTTGCCTTTATGGGCTTTATAGAAGTGGTTGCCCATCTGCCGACAATATTACGCAATTTCCGATTTTGTAAATCCGACATCCGCAGCTTTAATCCTGATGCAGTTATTCTCGTTGATTATCCCGGATTCAATCTTCGAATTGCGCGTTTTGCTCATAAAGCAGGGTTGAAGGTGTTTTATTACATTTCACCCCAACTCTGGGCATGGCGATCGTCGCGGGTAAAAACTATCAGGCAGTCTGTTGATAAGATGTTTGTTATCTTACCCTTTGAAACGGAATTTTATTCAAAGTTTAATTATAAAGTTGATTTTGTCGGACATCCTTTGCTCGATGTTATCAACGAAGATCTTTCTGTGTTAAAACAAGAGCTGTTTTATACGGAAAATAAACTGGATAACCGTCCTTTGATAGCGCTGTTGCCAGGGAGCCGCAGAATGGAAATTGAAAAAATGCTTAAGGTAATGCTCAGCGTTAGATTCTGGTTCCCCGATTATCAGTTTGTAGTTGCAGGAGCGCCGTCTCTGGAGGATGCCTTTTACCAAAATCTGCTTGGCGGAACAGATATTAAATATGTAAAAAACCAGACATACAGTTTACTCAGTTACAGTAAAGCCGCCCTGGTTACATCTGGAACTGCAACTCTCGAAACAGCGTTGATGAATGTTCCACAGGTTGTTTGTTACAAAGGAAGCATCTTATCGTACCTGATTGCTCGTCAGTTGGTTAAAATTAAATATATATCGCTGGTCAATCTGATTTCCGGTAAAATGGTGGTTCCCGAATTGATTCAGGATGACCTTACCCGAAAAAATCTGACACGTGAATTGAGTCTGATTCTTAATCATGAAACAGTCAGGCAAACAATGTATACCCAATACCGGAAATTAAAAAATTTACTGGGAGGACGCGGCGCTTCTTCCAGAACGGCTACCTTAATAGTACAATATTTGACAGGCAAATGAGTTTTAATGAAAAATAATTGTCTTTATGAAATCTCCATTAATGTTTGTTTTAATTTTTGCCACAGGCTTCATTTTGCCTGCTTATTCTCAACAAAATCTGCAAAAGAGCGGTCAACAAAAAGTGGTGCGTATTAATCCGGTGAAACCCGATACTAACAATCCAAATCGGAAAGCGCTTAATAAATTTTCGAAGGATAACATGTTTAATGTAGCGCCACCTTCAAAAGTCATGAAACCGGAAGAGGTAAAGGCTGTGAATTTTTATTCCGAGGGGTCCAAAAAGGGCAAAGCCGGGGATTATCCTGGGGCTATTCTGGAGTTTACGAAATCACTCGACCTTGTAAAAAATGTAAATACATATCTATTGCGCGGATATGCTTATCTGATGTCGGGAAATTATGGCGCTGCCATTCAGGATGAAACAGAGGCGTTGCGTATGCAGGAATCTTTGCCTAAATCCTATTTTATCAGGGGTATTGCCCGCTTTGAAACCGGCGATTATAAAGGAGCAAAGTCCGACTTCGATATTTATCTTGACCGTGACCGGACAACTGCGATTGCCTTCAATTATATGGCGGCGCTGGCTTACATGAATCAGGATTTTAAGGGAGCGTTGGAAAACTATAATGAGGTGGTAAGACTTGATCCGAAATACCCTGATATTTATACCAACAGAGGCATGATGCGGCATCATAACCAGGATTATAAGGGGGCAATCCAGGATTATAATGAAGCTTTGAAACAGAATCCCGACAATATTACCGCATACAACAACCGGGGAGCAGCCAACATGATGCTTAAAGACTTACAATCGGCATTGAATGACTTCAACAAAGCCATAAGCATCAATCCAAAATATGCTGACGCTTATGATAACCGCGGGCGCGTAAAACAGGCGCTTGGCGACCTCACAGGCGCTTGCGAAGACTGGAACTCGGCATATATCAACGGACTAATTGCATCGCGCGACCTTATTCTGAAATTCTGCAAATAACCGGATGTCTTGTCATCAGTATGTTGAAGAAACCGGTATTCATTAATTACATTGTTTTCCCTTTTTTATTTTTTTTGCTTTCTTTTGATGTTTTTTGCCAGCAGGGGTTGCAGAAGGATTTGATCGCTTCCGGAATTTTGAAAGCAAAACTTGGAGATTTCAAAAAGGCTTTGATAGATTTTGATCAGGCAGTTTTGCTTGATACAAATGAAGCTGAACCCTATTACAACCGGGGGATTGTGAAAAGTGAACTACGGGATTATCAGGGCGCCATCAGTGATTTCACAAGGGTAATCCTGTTGAAACCGGCTTACGCTGAACCTTATTTTAACCGGGGATTAGCCCGCGACTTTCTGAAAGATTACCAGGGTGCAATCCTCGATTATTCAAAAGCAATAACATTAAAACCCGACTATAGCGAAGCATTTCACAATTTGGGACTTGCCCGGTATGATCTGCTAGATTATCAGAAGGCGCTCGAAGAATTCAGCCGGGCATTGCAGTATAAACCTGATTTTCCCGAAGCTTTGTATAACCGCGGACTTTGCCGTTTTAATCTTCAGGATCGCATTGGAGCTATTGATGATTTTAATGCAGCAATCAAATTGGATTCAGCGCAGTTTGATTATTACGAAAGTCGCGGCGCTGCCAAAGCCGCCCTGCGTCAATATGAAGGCGCAATAAATGATTTTTCCATTGCCATCAAACTCAATCCCGGCGATGTGAATGCATACATGAATCAGGCGCTTGCCAACATGTATCTGAAACGTTACGGCGAGGCAGTTTTAATTTACGACCGTTTAATCGTTTTGGATTCTACCGATAGCGAGGCATTAGCAAACAGAGGTGTTGCCAAACATTATATCGGGGATTTAACAGGAGCTTGTGAAGACTGGAAACAGGCTGCTCAGGCAGGTTCTGAAAAAGCGAGTCAATATTTTTTGAAATTTTGTGAGTAAAACCGTATTACCTTTTTCATGTTTTCCGATTAACCAACATGAAACATGGTGAAACAAGATGAACTCATGGAGACCCTTTCCGCTCCTGCGACTGATTTTTCCTTTTCTCACAGGGATAATCCTTGAAAGTGCAACTGGATTGGGGCGGAGTCTCCAAATCGGTAGCTTAATAGCGCTTATTTTCGCGCTTATATTCGCCCGTCTTTTTCCTCTTTTTTTTTCCGCTTATTCACTGCGCTGGATTTCAGGGTTTGTTTTTAATCTGTTTTTTATCCTTGCCGGATATCAGATTGCCAGTCAGCAACGAATTACAAATGATCTTGATTTTATTTCCGGTCAGCCTGATGTAACAATTTTAGCAAGTATTTCAGAACCTCCGGCAACCACCAATTATGGTTTTAAAGCTACCATTAGCCTTTGTTTACGCCATTCCGGTTCAGGTTGGAAAAGGATTGCCGGGAACGCAATGGCATACCTGAAAAGTGGAACCGGTTTTTCTGAACTTCAGTTTGGCGATTTCATTCTAATAAAGGCTGATTGGGATTCTATTTCTGATAATTCCAACCCACATTCATTTAATTATACAAAATACCTGCATGCAAAAGGTATTACGCACCGGGTTTTCGCTGATTCCCGGGCATGGAGAAAAAGCGCTTTACATGAGGGTCGTTTTCTTAGAAAATTCGCTTTTCGCTGTCGTGACAAACTTCTGGACCTATTGCGGATAAATCATGTAGAAGGTAAGGAGTTCGCAGTAGCCGCAGCATTACTGTTGGGTTATGTTGGTGATCTTACTCCCGATTTGATGCACGACTACGCCGCTTCCGGCGCAATGCATGTCCTATCGGTTTCAGGAATGCATGTAGGTATTATCTACCTGTTTTTCGAATTTCTTCTTGGATTTTTAAATAAAAACAAGTGGGGAAGATGGGCTAAAACGTTGATATTACTATTGTTTATTTGGTTTTACGCCTGTTTGACAGGATTATCGCCATGTGTTTTCAGGTCGGCGGCAATGCTTACTTTACCAATTCTAGCCAAATCAATGAACCGCGCGCCAAATATGTACAATGTAATTGCTGCCTCTCTGATCTTCACACTTGCAATTGATCCTTTTCTGATACTCGACGTTGGCTTTCAGTTATCCTATCTTGCTGTAATCGGACTTGTTGTGCTATACAAACCGATTTATGATTTGTATATTACCTCCGCCTGGCTGCCTGATAAAATATGGTCGGTTCTTGCAGTTTCTATAGCCGCGCAGATAGCGACGCTGCCGATCACCCTATATGTGTTTCATCAGTTCCCCAATTACTTTCTGATTACAAACCTACTTGTGGTTCCCTTGTCAAGCCTGATTATTTATGTTGGAATTCTGCTGATGGCTGTTGGATCCATACCTGTATTGGCATTAATTGTTGCCAAATGTCTGATTTTTCTGATCTGGTTATTGAATTCCAGCATTCATTTCATCGAAGGATTACCCTGGTCAACAGTAACTGGCATTCATATTTCGTCGCAGGAAATGCTTATTCTCTATATTATAATCATTACAGGATTTTTGTTTTTGACCTTGCGACAGATTCCATTACTCTATTTTTTTCTTATCGCCGTTATTGGATTTATGATTCTCTCTGTTAATTTCAGATTACATCGGTTAGAATCTTCAAGGTTTTTGGTTTTCAATGTAAAATATATTGCTTTGTTTGAATTTAGTTTTCAGGACAGAGCTATTATTTTTTATGGCAACGGAAAACCGACCGATGGCGTTTCGCTTAAAGAAAATTTCAAGAATGTAGGGGAAGACCTTTATGCTCATGGGATAAGGTCATATATTTCGAGTTGGATTGGAAATAGCAAGCACAGGTTAATAAAACCCGATGTCTTTATATCGAATTTTCGTTTCGGACATCTTTATCAATTCGGATCCCGCCGACTTTTATTATTAAACCGAATGATTCCTAAAAGTTTAGATGAGAAGCTGCGTGTAGATTATGTCTTAATTTCAGGAAATCCCCGGATCATTGTGTCAGATGTTGTTAAAATATTTGCTCCGGGGATGATTATTATTGACGGTACAAACTCGCGGTACAATATAAAGAAGTGGAAAAAAGAATCTGAAGGTCAAAATGTTAAATTTCATATTGTAGCGGAGGACGGCGCGGTGGAAAAAGAATTTTAAAAAAGGCATTGTTGATTAAAAAAAAAGTTTACTTTTGCACCACAGTTGAGGATCGGTAGTTCAGCTGGTTAGAATGCCGCCCTGTCACGGCGGAGGTCGCGGGTTCGAGTCCCGTCCGGTCCGCAAAAATCCCTTCATTTCTGAAGGGATTTTTTTATGGTTACTGATCGTTTATATACTGCATAATAGGGAAATTGTAACTTTCTGATCATAAATTCCAAAGATTCAAATCCCAAATCATTGCTTTCTAAACTTTTTAAACCATTACTCCATCTCGTTTTTCCCTAGGAATTTGGATCCTGGAATTTTTTGAAAAATGTGGTTTTATCCTGTTTTGGCAATAAGATACTTTTGTATCAACACCATTAATACGTCATTATCTATGGGTTTTGAAAGATAATCATTACATCCTGCATCAATTGCCTTTTTTCTGTCGCCTGTTAGCCC
>JAPLDO010000160.1 GCA_026391715.1 Bacteroidota bacterium | reverse complement strand
GATGCCAGGAAACTGGAAAATTCCGACAATCTGCTCGAAATAAAATTCAGCAATGCCAGGGTTAATTGGATGAAAGGAGCTGTTGTAACATTGAAATATTCTAATATGACACTTGATTATGCAGGAAGTTTGCGGCTCAATTCGAAATTTTCAGATATTGACGCGGAAAAAATCATAGCCCTTAATGTTGCAATGGAAGGAGGAAAGTTGAACATGGAAAATTCGTCGGCAGTTGAAAGCAAAGCAAAATTTTCCGATCTCGACATACAGAAGATCGAGCAGAGTCTGAACCTCGATATACAATATGGTAACTGCGATGTTCATGAGATGCCGTCTGATTTTACCTCTATTACCATCCAGAATAAGTATGGCGAAGTTTCGATCGGACTGGGCGAGCAGGCAAAATACAGCCTCGACGCCGATCTGAAATACTGCGACCTTGATTATCCCGAAGACAAAGCCAGATTTTCATTCCGCTCCACCACACACACCGCAAAATCCTACAAAGGCATCATTGGCGAAACAGAGTCGCCCGTTTCAAAGGTTATTGTTAAAAGCGAGTATGGGAATGTAAGTCTGAAATAGCCATATTCAGAACTTACCAACTTACCAGTTTACCAGCTTACCAGCTTACCAAATCAAACAAAAACGTCAAATCAACTAAATCCAAAATTATGAAAACAACAAGATTATTTTCAGTTTTAATGTTCGCAAGCCTGTTTCTGGGCATGACGAGTTTATTCGCCGGGTGCAATTTCAGAGGTGGAATTCATGGCGATGGAAATGTGCTTAAAGAGGTGCGCAAGGTATCGTCATTCGATGGCATTGACGTATCAGGAGCCTTTGAAATCCTTCTGAAACAAGGAGCCACAGAGGAAGTGGTGGTGGAAGCTGACGCCAACCTTCTTCCGGTAATTCTAACTGTTGTTGAAGGAAACACTTTGAAAATTGAAACAAAAAAGTCTGTAAACCATGTTACCTCGATGAAGGTTTTTATCACCGTAAAAGACCTGAAGCGCATTGACGTGAGCGGAGCTGTTGATATACAAACAGAAAGCCGTATCTCGGTTCCCGAACTGAGTATTGACGCTTCGGGAGCGACGGATTCAAAACTGGAAATCGCTGTTCAGAAATTGCGGCTTGATTGCAGCGGCGCCAGCAAAATAAAGTTTTCGGGTTCCGCTACTGATGTAAATATGGATTTGTCGGGCGCTTCCGATATTTTTGGGTTTGACCTTCTCGCCGAAACTTACGATCTTCAGATAAGCGGCGCAGGCAATGCCCAGATAAATGTTTCAAAGAAGATCCACGCTGAAATATCAGGCGCCGGCAGCGTAAAGTACCGAGGTTCGCCAACGCAAGTTGACCAGAGTGTTTCAGGGGCTGGGTCGATACAGAAGTCACAGTAAATCTAATATTTTATCCGCAGGTTTGAAATTCTTAGTATTTATAAGCAAATCCGGTTTTAATGCTTTGAGAACCGCCAAGTTCATTGGATTTTGAACCAACTGTACTTTTCTCGGATGTGACGAGTATAAATGGGCAATTTAATGCAGCGGCAGCCATCTTTAGCTTTTTTAAAGCTTTTATATCCCCGGTGTTTCCAGTTTGCATGTTTATAAATGCAGTTTTTCCTCTGATTTCGTCAACCTTGGTCAATCCGGATATGTATGATTTTTCCTCAAGGATTGTTACCTTTTCCCAGTCATCCTCCCCATTTACAACAATTTTATCTGTCACTTTTTTCACGCGACCGCTTTTTCCATAAACAATTTTTTCGATGGCATAATTACTTAATGTGTTTTCTGCCGTTTCGTTTTCATAAGTGAAAACAATAGTGTATTCATTTTCACGGAGAACATTTCCCTTTATTATCTCTCCATTATGCCTTGTAATAACATCGCTTTGTGCAATAATTGTTAGTGAGCCAAGAATTAAAATTACCAGGATCAAGATTTTTTTTGTTGCTTCCATTTGCGTTGATTTTTTAGTTTGACATAGTAAATTAATTTCTAATTCAATTTTCAGAATATTTTCAACAAGCGCTCTGATTAAAACCTTTCTTAACCCCGTCATGGAAAGCCGCCATGACGGGGTTAGTTTTTGCTACTCAACAATAGTAATCCACCCATGCGTATCCGGCTCAAGTCCTTCCTGAATTCCTTTTAATTTATTGTATAACTTCCGGGAAATAGGACCGGGCTGTCCGTTTTTACAGAACTTGTATTCCTTTCCTGTATCGCGGTCATGGATCATGCAGATAGGTGAAATCACAGCGGCAGTGCCACACGCGCCAACCTCGTCAAATTCTTCAAGTTCGTCAACCGGTACATGACGCTGTTCAACCTTCATACCCATCTCAGTAGCCAACTCTCGAAGCGACATGTTGGTAATAGATGGAAGTATTGAAGATGAATTGGGTGTTATATAGGAATTTCCTTTGATCCCAAAGAAATTGGCGGGACCAGCTTCATCAATGTTCTTTTTTTCGCGGGCGTCAAGAAAAATGCACGATGCAAAACCATCCTGATGGGCGCGATCGCCGGGAAGCAGGCTGGCGGCGTAGTTACCGCCCACTTTGATATGCCCGGTTCCCAGAGGCGCTGCACGATCAAAATCGCGAACTATCTGCATCTTCACCGGATTGAACCCTTCTTTGAAATAAGGTCCTACAGGACCCACAAAAACCAAAAACAAATACTCTTTTGCAGCCTTCACGCCTACCTGAGCGCCGGTTCCTATGAGCAAAGGGCGAATGTACAACGATGCTCCCTCGCCATAAGGGGGAACGTACTCAATATTCAGCTTCACGGCTTTTAGCACAACCTCTGTAAATAACTTTACCGGCGGTTCCGCCATCATAATACCTTGTGCAGACCTAATCATTCGTTTTGCATTTTCTTCCAGTCTGAAAATCCTGACCTTTCCGTCAACTCCCGTAAAAGCCTTCAGACCTTCAAAAGCCTCCTGACCATAATGCAGACAGGTAGCAGCGATATGCATAGTAATAAATTCTGAATCGGTTATTTCCAATTCACCCCATTTACCGTCTTTGTAGTAACAACGAACGTTGTAATCCGTTTTAAAATAGCCAAACGGCAGGTTTTTCCAGTCAATAGTTTTCATAGCGTTTTTGGTTTTGTAGAGACGCGTTACAACGCGTCTGTTAAATTAATAGCCGTTCTGCGGCGCCTCTGTTTAAGAAACGCGATGCGGCGCGTCTCTATTATTAACCTTGTAAAATTAGAATTTTTCCTTTTTAAAATATCAAAGTTGAAAAATAATCCTGAAAAGCGCCTCCTTGTCATTTTGTCAGATTGTTACAGGTGGCGCTTCCTTTGATAACAGCAATCACAAATTATAAACAAAAATCGCTATGCAAAAAGGTAAAATTAACGTCCAGACTGAGAATATTTTTCCAATTATTAAAAAATTCCTCTATTCCGAGCACGAAATATTTCTTCGTGAATTGATTTCAAACGCCGTAGACGCCACGCAGAAACTCAAAACACTTGCAGCCATTGGGAAATACGATGGCGATATAAGTGATTTGACCATTGAGGTAACTTTGAACGCGAAGAAAAAGACCATTTCTGTCAAAGATAAAGGCGTAGGGATGAACGCCGAAGAAGTTAACACTTACATCAACCAGATTGCTTTCTCAAGCGCCGAAGAGTTCATTAAAAAGTTCAAGACCAAGACGGAATCGGAGATGAATGCTATTATAGGCCATTTTGGATTAGGTTTTTATTCCAGTTTCATGGTTTCAGACGAGGTGGAAATTCTTACCAAAACCTACCAGAAAACCGGCGATACCGGCGCAGTACGTTGGGTTTGCGACGGTAGTCCCGATTATTCAATGGACGAATCAGATAAAGCAGATCGCGGCACTGAGGTGATACTCCACATTGCCGACGATTCAAAAGATTACCTTGATGAACATACTTTGCTGGGAATCCTGAAAAAATATTGCAAGTTTCTTCCTGTCCCCATAAGGTTTGGCAATGAGAAAACCTGGGAAAAAGTGGAAGGCGAAAAAGATAAAGACGGCAACGATAAAACCGTTGAAGTTGAGAAACCTCGAATCATAAATAACACTGATCCTATCTGGAAAAAGAAACCGGTTGACCTGAAAGAAGAGGATTACAAGAGCTTCTACCGCGAACTTTATCCCTATTCATTCGATGAACCGTTATTCTGGATTCATCTGAACGTTGATTATCCCTTCAACCTCACCGGAATCCTTTATTTCCCGAAAGTAAAACGGAATCTTGAAGTACAGAAGGACAAAATACAGCTTTATTGTAACCAGGTATTCGTAACCGATTCGGTTGAAGGAATTGTTCCTGACTTTCTGACATTGTTGCATGGCGTGCTTGACTCACCCGACATTCCGCTTAACGTATCGCGCAGCTACCTTCAGAGTGATCCGAATGTGAAGAAGATATCGAACCACATCACAAAAAAGGTAGCCGATAAACTCGAATCATTGTTCAAGGATACACGACCCGATTTTGAGGCTAAATGGGATGACATAAAGGTTTTCATCGAATACGGCATAATCTCGCAACCCGAATTTTACGACCGCGCAAAAAAATTCTGCCTTCTGAAAAATGTTGACAGTAAATATTTCACATTTGATGAATATGAAAAACATGTTTCCCCGGCTCAAAAAGACAAAGACAAACAATTGATTTATCTCTATTCATCCAATCAGCAGGAACAGTATAGTTTTATTGAATCGGTAAAGGCAAGAGGATATGACGTTTTGCTGATGGATGGCGTTCTCGAATCTCACTTTATCAATACGCTCGAACAGAAACTGGAAAAAACCAGATTTACCCGCGTTGATGCTGATACTGTGGATAAGCTGATAAAAAAAGATGACGTTTTGCCATCAAAGTTGAATGAGGAACAACAGAAAGTTCTCAAGGAGATAATGGAAAAACAGATTGACGATAAAAAATTCACTATCACATTTGAAAGCATGAGCGAAAAAGAATCGCCGATCTTGATTACTCAGAACGAATTTATGCGCCGTATGAAGGACATGTCGGCGCTTGGCGGTGGCGGCGGTTATGGGTTTATGGGCGAAATGCCTGAAAATTATACACTGGCTGTCAATTCCAACAATCCAATCATTGGCAGGCTGCTGCTCGAACCTGATGGCGAAAAACAGGCTTCCACTATCAAACAGTTGTTCGATCTGGCGCTCCTCGCTCAGAATATGCTCAAGGGGAAAGAACTTGCTGAGTTTATCAGAAGAAGCATGGAGCAGGTTTAGACGAGGGACGAGGGACGAAGGACGAGGGACGTAATTTTGAACCGATTAATTAGTAATTTAGCGGAAATTAACATTAAAAATTAAAAATTAAAAACATGAAACCAAGTAAAGGATGGATAATACTTATCGTTGTTGTTGGCGTGATCATTTTACTTTTCGCCTGGGCAACTGGCATAAATAATAGTCTTGTAATCAAGGAGGAAGGAGTGAATACTCAATGGGCAAACGTTGAAAACGTATATCAGCGCAGGCTTGATCTGATTCCCAACCTGGTTAATACAGTGAAAGGAGTAGCCGATTTTGAAAAGCAAACTCTTACGGCTGTCATTGAAGCCCGCGCCAAAGCCACCAGCGTTCAGATTAACCCAAAAAATCTGGATGAAGGATCGCTACAGAAATTCCAGGAAGCACAAAATGGAGTAAGCTCTGCACTGGGACGGCTCATGGTTGTGGTTGAAAAATATCCGGAATTAAAAGCCACACAGAATTTCAGCGAACTTCAGGCGCAACTCGAAGGCACTGAAAACAGGATTTCCGTTGAACGTATGAAATTCAATGAAGCTGCCCAGGCATATAATACTTACCTGCGTAGTTTCCCCAATAATATGTTCGCCGGCATGTTCGGATTCCAGCAGAAAGCATATTTCAAAGCTACTGAAGGCGCGGAAAAAGCTCCGGAAGTTAAGTTCTGATTCAAAACTGTTAAAATATAGCAATGAGGACTACTGCCAAAGATTTTTTCTCAAGTCGCGAGCAGGAGGATATCAAAATGGCGATAATGAATGCCGAGCTTGATACCTCCGGCGAGATAAGGGTACATGTGGAAAATAATGTTTCCGGCGATATTCTTGATCGTGCCGCCTTCGTATTTAAAAAACTGGGGATGGAAAAAACATCGCTTAGAAATGGCGTCCTGATTTATCTTGCCTTGAAAAACCGCCGGTTTGCCATAATTGGCGATAGCGGTATCAACCAGGTAGTACCGGCTAATTTCTGGGATGATATAAAGTCGGGTATGTTGAACCATTTCAGAGAAGGCAGGTTTACCGACGGACTTATTGAAGCGATCGCCGAAACCGGACTGCATTTGAAAAAACATTTTCCTTATCAGAAAGGAGATGTAAATCAGTTGCCGGATGAAATTTCATTTGGAAAGGATTAATAATTGACATTTGGCTAAAGCCCGGTATATCAGCAGCATGAATTGCCCCGACCTTAAGGTCGGGGCAATTGATAATAAGATTCGTAGTTGGCTTTAGCCAAATTTTTCTTGGTTTACGGAGTTGGCTCAAAGTTAGATATTCATTATTGTTAAGCAAAGTTGAGATGTTCATTAATAAGAGATTTTCATTGTTTCTGATTCTGCTATCAACTTTTTCGCTGACTGTGATTTGTCAGGATATTCCGGTCAGGCCTGAGCCGCCAAGGCTGGTTAACGATTTTGCCGGTATTCTTAGCGCAGATGAGATTCAGAACCTTGAAAACAAACTTGTCACATTCAATGATTCATCATCCACGCAGATCACCGTTGTTATTGTCAAATCATTGAATGGCTACGATAAAAATGAATTTGCCCGTCTGATTGGAGAAAAATGGGGCGTTGGGCAAAAAGGAAAAAATAACGGCGCTGTTGTTCTGATCAAACCGAAAAATCCCCGTGAAAAGGGCGAAGTTTGTATTCAGACTGGTTACGGACTCGAAGGAGCAATTCCAGATGCTTTGGCAAAGCGGATAGTGGAAAACGAAATGATTCCGAATTTTAGTCAGGGTAAATATTATGCCGGAATAGATCAGGCAACTACTGCAATGATTTCATTGGTTAGAGGCGAATATACCGCCGACCAGTATCAAAAACGAAAAGGAAAGCAATCAAGTCCGTTCGGACTATTAATTCCTTTGATTATACTCGTTGTCGTTTTTACTATGATCAGGGGAAGCCGCGGTGGCGGCAGGTCTGTTGGAAAAAGCCTTCCTTTCTGGGGCGGCTTATGGCTTCTCGGCTCTATGGGACAGGGTCACAGTGGCTCCTGGAATAATTTTACATCCGGGGGCGGAGGCGGCGGCGGTTTCGGCGGTTTTGGCGGAGGAAGTTTTGGCGGAGGTGGAGCCGGAGGAAGCTGGTAGAATGTGAATTTAAAAAATTGCGAGGTAATCGAATACCTTACAAGAAAGAGATAAAATAAAAAAGCCCCGGATTGCGGGGCTTTTTTGTTTTCTAATCCAAAGGATATTTATTTAGCGGGAGCTGGCGCCGGGCGTGGTTTGATCTCTACATTGGCAACTTCTGAAAGAGTAACAAATCCATCCTTATTTCCCAAATTGTTCAGAACATAATTGATAACGGCAACGGCATCCTCCTTGGTATCAACCTGTGGAATCATCTCCTGAGTATATTTTTTACCGTTTACAATCATCTCAATTTTTGAACCATTGAGGGTTTGAGCAACAGCCCTTACTTTGTCGGCAATCAGATAGTCGGCTTTGGCGAGCGGGGGAAATACGCTTTCGATACCCAACCCTGTTGTTTGGTGGCACACTGTGCATTTTGTTTTGTAAATCTCTTCTCCACGCGGCATCATAGCCTGGATATCAGCCGGGAGATCAGAATACGGTCCTGTTGCCTGAACAGTTTGTTGTTCAGCATTCTGTTGACCGCCTCCTCCACAGGAAACGACAAACATGCTAATCGCAAAAAGCGAAATTAAAGTCAAAGTAGTTTTTTTCATTGTTTTTGTTTTAAATGATTGAATGAATTGAATGGATTGATTGAATTGAATTTTATTCACAGCACTTTGGTTTTTGGAATTGCTCTGTTTTTGTTTTCTGCGAGGCTTCCATTTTGGGGCTAAGGTAAGGAATTCCGAGGTTCATACCGCGTAAAACGAAAAGGATTCCTACAATGAGAATTAAAAATGGAACGCTGCCTTTCATCCTTCGCCGGATAGCAGCGGTGAAAAAATTTCCGAGAAGTGAAAGTACCAGCAGTGAAGGAACGGTTCCAATACCAAAAATTATCATATAAAAAGCGCCATTCCAGGGAGTTGTTGACAGCAAAGCGCCTGCTAATGCCACATAGACAAGTCCGCAGGGTAAAAAACCGTTCAAAATGCCGATCATCCAGATGGAAGTATAGGTACGGAAACCGAAAAACCTTCCAAAGTACTTTTTAAATCCCATCAGCAAACCATCGAAAATGGTTGTGATTTTACCGCCGTGAAACAGGATTGGAAAACCAACGCTTAAGATCATGATCGTCCCTACTGCAATTGACGCCCATTGTTGTATCCCCCAGATGTGGAGACCCAAACCCAGCAATCCAAAAATCAGTCCGAGAAATGAATACGTAGTAACTCTTCCAAGGTTATACAACAAACTGCTGAACACTTTCGTCTCCAATGACTTTTCCCTGAGCGGCAACGAAACCGCAATCGGACCGCACATGCCGAGGCAGTGGAAACTACCCAGTAAACCGATAATCAGTGGTTGAATGTAATCCATTTTAGTTGGGGCGTAATTGAGCATACTCCGAAAAGGAAACAATTTGGACTAAAGTCCAGTAACTATCTGGTTATCAATTGCCACTACCTTAAGGTAGTGGCAATTCAAGTTGCTGATATACCGGGCTTTAGCCAAATTTTTATTTTTATACCCACTTTTCGGAGTGGGCTCATACTTCTCATTTCAATTTTTTACACCTGGCGGTAGCGTCCGTATAACCAGACCAAATATGACACCGCAGACTTTAGTTCTTGGGGTTGCCAACATTGTATCCTTCCTGCCGGAAACCACGTTATACGACGGACTAAAGTTCGTGATAACTGAAAACCTGTTGCACCTGTTTTTTTAGTGATAAGGACATTTCTGACCACCTATCTGCAAATGGTTTCACCCCATAACAAAATGTCCAAGGTTATCCCGTTCCAAGTATCAACCAGATCATGGAATAAAGAGCGATGTTTCCTGGTAAAACCCCTTCCCTCCTGAAATCCAGTCAGCTTTAACAATATACTTGCCGTGAATAAACTTTGAAACAGGAATATACATGCACTGCGCAGAATCCACAGAAACTGGAATAACCACATCACGGGTTTCGTCGGACGGACGGTAAACGTCAATTTTGCCGGTCAGCGGCTTTCCTCTGAAATCGTCCGGAAATTGAATGGTTAGATTGTTTTTATCGAGCGTGATCAGCAATTTCCCAGTCAATTCATTGACATTACGCATCTTCACCAATTGTTCCTCATGCCTGAGTTCCTTTGGATAGTAATCCTCTTCCACAAGGCTCCAACGCTGGTTTAGGGAGTAGATTATAAAAGCCGTGCATGCCGTTAGAAAAATAACGATGACAAGAAAAATCCCGGTTCCCCAATTCCATTTCATACTTCCTTATTTAGCCGGTCCGACAAATGTGGCTGTAGTCTGATCAAGTTTTTTCCCAACGGAGAAAATACCGATTTCAATCTCCGATTTTCCTTTAATGATATCAGCCCTTTTTAAAAACACGAAGAAAACC
>JAPLDO010000153.1 GCA_026391715.1 Bacteroidota bacterium | reverse complement strand
ACCAGGTTTATTTGTGGATCAGAAAGACCGAGATGTTTTCTTATTCGGAAACGGGTCATTTCCATTGTTTCCCGTCGCTGTCCGGTCAGATCGGAGATTTCCTTTGTTGTCAGGTTCAATCTCAGCAATCCGCATATTTTCAGGTCATTGGGTGTAAGGTCAGGAAAGCCTGCAAGCAAACGGTCGTAAAAGCCGGAATGGACTTCTTTAAACCTGAGTTCAAATTCATTCCATATCTCTTTATCTGTTTCAGACTGGAGAGATTTTACAATTTTAATGACTTCATCTTTAAGCGTTTCATTTGGTTGGTCATACCTGATATCCATCAAGCGGCGTGAAGTGTCTATTATGGAAGCATTGCGTTTCAGCAAGTTCATAACATGGAGTGTCAGTTCCTTGTTCTTAAATTCAAGTTCATCGGTCAGGATCTTTTTCTCCAGATTGATGGTTTGATTCTCAAGGGTGATTGTCATATTCTCCAAGGCGACTACCCTGTTCTTTTGCCGTTGCCTTGCGACCATCAGCATAGAAATAATGATACCGGAGATGAGCATCACCACAATCACCAAAGTAACAAGCGTTTGTCGCTGCCGACTTATTTTCTGTTCATTGATTTTATTATCATACTGGTATTGAAGTTCCGCAATTGACAAGTAAGTAGCTGCATTCGCCTTTTCAATACTTTCATTGATCTTTGATTTAAAAATTGAATACTTGTAAGCGCTGTCAATCATATTATTTTCCTGAAAAATGTCTTGCAATTTGGATACGATTCCTAATTCGATACCTTTCAATTCGTATTGCCGGGCTATCATGAGGGCAGTTCGCACCGAAAGCAGATAATTCTGCTTATCCCCCATTGCCTCATAATAAAGACCAAGATTGACGTAACATAGCGTAAGATTTATAAAGTTCTCAAACTTCCGGAAAACAGGCAACGCTTTCTGGAAATTATCCCGGGCTTCATTATAATTGCCCATTTGTAAATATATAGTTCCCAGGTTCATCTGGTTTGCGGCTATCTGTGCGTTCAATCCAACTTTTGTATTGAGAAACAGCGCCTTTGAAAACATCTTCAAAGCGTTCGTCAAATCTTTTCTGGCGTTCATTACGACTCCCATACTATTCAGCGATTTTGCCTGAAGAATGGTATCCCGGATGAGAATGGAGATGGCAAGAGCCTGGGTGCAACTTTTCATGGCTTGAACCGAACGCATCTGTCTGAGATGCACAGTGCCAATTGAAATAAAAACGCGGCACCTTCCAGGCATGTCCTTACACTTATCAAAGTAGTTTAATGCCTTGTAAAGGTCTTCGAGACTTTGATCATAGTCTCCGGTATATGTCTTGATTTTCCCGGCAATCTCATAATAATATGCAAGTCCATTTTCATCATCCAGTTTTTCAGACAGTTCCCGTATCTGAATGGCAACTTTCATTGCTTCCGCATATTTTGTTCTTGTAACCAGGATGTTGGCAATTTGAAACTGAGCTTGAATGCGTAAATGCGGAAGTTTGTCAGCCATTGCATATAAAAGAACTTTCCTGGCAATAATTTCCGACAAACCAGGATCATTGTTCTCAATTTTTATTGCCTTTAACAAAAAGAGTTCTGCGATTCGGACATCAGTGATTTTCTGTCCGGGCATGAAGGAATTCGCTTTCGAAGAATCGCGAAGAATAGAGCCATAGCCTGTTGCAATTATCAAAACACAGAAACAAATCACAATAAAAAGTAGTTTTTGCATTTTTAGATTATCCGATTTTTCGGTAAAAATTCAAAACATTTGATTAGTCCTCTTTTAATCAAAAAGATAGAAGAATGTCTCAAACATTTAAAACTCCCTCCTTTATATTATGATGCGCCTATGAAAATCAAACAAGTAAAAATCCCGGATTTTCTTCAGGATAGTATTCAACCGCATCCATCCCAAACCGGAAAACCCGCAAAGGTCGGTTTCCAACCAGATTCATGACATCGCCCCGAACCTTCAGCAGGCAACCTTCGCGGAGGCCAACTACAGTTACATCCCGGTTAACGGTAAGAAACTCCTCTATCCTTTGCTCACGGGTTTCACCTGCATGACCGGCGGGATTGGCGTCGAGGTAATGGGGATTGATTTGAAAAGGAACCATGTTAAGGCAATTGAAGGAAGGAGGCTCACAGATAGGCATATCGTTTGTAGTTTTCATGGAAGGACAAGCGACATTAGCGCCTGCGCTCCATCCCAGATAAGGAATTCCCTGGAAAACTTTTCGACGAATTGCATCCATTACCCCGGATTCATGCATCAGCGAAACAAGGTGAAATGTATTACCGCCTCCAACAACAATGGCTTCAGCTTCATTCACTGCAACAACAGGGTTTGGCGACCTGTGAATGGAGTCGAGCGCAAATCCCAATTCTTTGAAAACCTTCTTTACTCTTTCTTCATAAAGGTCAAAAGATTTTTCGATGCTCACCGGGGATAGATTAACGCCGGCATAAGGAATGAATAATACTTTTCGCACTCTGAATTCAGTCAGAAAGTCCTGAATATATGTACGTGGCCAGGCAAGATAATCTTCGCCCGCATTGGTTGAATTGCTGATTAATAGCAGATTTCGGATCATAAGTAAAATTTAGCCGATAAAAATAAGATAAAGTTCTTATTTTTGAGGCATCAATTCTATAAATTCCGAAAAATAAGCAATGAAGGAAAAACCTGTATTACGTTTCTGGCAAGTCTGGAATATGAGTTTTGGATTTCTTGGAATCCAATTTGGCTTTGCATTGCAAAATGGAAATGCTTCACGTATTTTATTGACTTTTGGCGCCGATGTCCATCAACTGAGTTGGTTTTGGCTGGTTGCACCTATCACAGGAATGATCATTCAGCCAATAATTGGTTACATGAGTGATAAAACATGGTGCCGGCTTGGCAGGCGAAGGCCATATTTCCTGGTTGGGGCAGTTTTAACGAGCATTGCCCTGATTCTTATGCCAAATGCCCCTCATCTTGCATCGTTTATTGCCCCTATGTTTATCGGTGGAGGCTTGCTTATGATTATGGATGCTTCCATCAATATCAGCATGGAACCATTCCGGGCGCTTGTTGCAGATAAACTGCCCGAACAGCAACATACTCTGGGCTTTTCCGTACAAACACTTCTTATTGGAATAGGGGCTGTTGTTGGGTCATGGCTTCCTTATCTGCTGGGAAACTGGTTTGGAATTTCCAAAGATGCCGGCGCAGCAGGGCTTGTTCCCGATAATGTTACTTATTCATTTTATTTTGGGGCATTTGTATTGCTTTCAACTATCGTATGGACTGTGTTTACAACCACCGAATATCCACCGGAAACACTGGTTCAAAATGAGGCGGAAGAGAAACCAAAGAAGTTTTTTATTCCCCCAATCATGATTAAGCTCTTGCTTGTTCAGTTCTTTTCATGGTTTGCCCTGTTTTCGATGTGGGTTTATACTACGCCTGCGGTTGCCTTAAAGTTTTATGGCACTGCTGACGCCAACTCTCCTGCTTTCCAGGAGGCTGGTAACTGGGTAGGAATACTTTTCGGGATTTATAACGGCGTTTCAGCGATGATAGCCATGTTGCTTCCCGTGGTAGCAAAAAGGTTTTCTAAAAAAGTCACCCATTCCATCGCTCTTTCAATTGGGGGTTTATCGTTGTTGTCATTTTTGATTTTCACGGATCCCATCGCGCTTATTATTCCTATGATTGGTATCGGAATAGCCTGGGGAAGTATCCTGGCCATGCCTTATGCAATGCTGGCTAGTTCAATCCCTCCGAAACGGATGGGTGTTTATATGGGGTTATTTAACATGTCAATCACTATCCCGCAGATTGTAAGCGGCATTTTCAGCGGACTGATTCTGAAATATTTCTTTGCTGATAATCCAATCCTCTGCATTGTGATGGCAGGGCTGAGTATGTTTCTTGGCGCAATCAGTGCGCTGTTTATAAAAGAGAAGCAGGTATAAAAACTATTTAGAAACCATTGATAATAAATCGGAATTATGCTTAAAGAACGTTCATCAGGAATCCTCCTCCATCCCACTTCATTGCCCGGCAAATATGGCATCGGTTCGCTTGGGAAGGCCTCCTTCGATTTTATTGATTTTCTGGTAAAAGCCAGGCAAACATACTGGCAAATCCTGCCATTGGGACCAACAGGCTATGCCGATTCGCCTTACCAGTGTTTTTCGGCTCATGCCGGAAATCCTAACCTGATAGACCTTGATCTGCTGGTGAAAGCAAAACTTCTCCATCCCGATGATTTGATTGACTACCCTCATTTCAGCGATGAAAGGATAGATTATGAAACCATTCAGAAAATCAGGCTGCCCCTGCTGAAAAAAACATTTCAGTCATTTACTCACAATGCCGATAACCTGGAAAAGCTGGCTTACCGGAATTTTCAGAAAGATCAGTCGAAATGGATTAATGATTATGCACTGTTCCGGGCTATCAAGGCAAACCGTGACCAGAAACCCTGGTATTTGTGGGAAGAACCGTTGAAACGCCGTAACCCTGAAGCGTTGAAAGCCATGCAGGCAACGCTTCATGATGAGATTGAATTTCACAAATTCATGCAATTTATCTTTTTCAGGCAATGGATGGCGGTTAAGGATTATGCCCAGAAACATAAAATCAGGATTATCGGCGATATTCCGTTGTATGTGGCTCTCGACAGCGCCGATGCATGGAGCGCCACCGAAATTTTTGAGTTTGATGAAGAGTTGAATCCAATCCGCGTTGGCGGCGTGCCGCCCGACTACTTCAGCGAAACCGGGCAGTTGTGGGGAAATCCTCTCTTCCGCTGGGATGTTCTTAAAGAAACCGGCTACAGTTGGTGGATTGACCGGATCAAGACAAATTTATACTTGTACGATGTAATCCGGATTGACCATTTCCGGGGATTTGCAGCTTACTGGGCAGTACCCTACGGGGAAAAAACTGCTATCAACGGAAAATGGATTTCCTGTCCCGGTAAAGATTTCTTTGATGTATTACGCCGGGAGTTCGGCGATTTGCCCATCATTGCAGAAGATTTGGGAGTTATAACCCCAGATGTGGAGGAAATCCGCGACAGTTTTGGCTTGCCCGGCATGAAAATTCTACAGTTTGCCTTTGATTCGTCAGAAGCCAACGACTATATCCCTCATAATTATGTGAAAAACTGCATCGTTTACACTGGCACGCACGACAATGACACCGTTGTAGGATGGTTCAGAAACGCATCAGACGACGACCGTAAATATGTACTGGACTATCTCAATACAGGAGACCATGATATTCACTGGGCTTTTATCCGGCTGGCAATGTTATCGGTGGCATACACTGCCATAATTCCAATGCAGGATCTGCTTGGGCTTGATACATCGGCAAGGATGAATCTTCCCGGAACCACTCAGAATAACTGGCAATGGCGGGTAAAGGCGGACTTTTTCACTCCCGAACTGGCTGCAAAGGTGGCGCATCTTACCACGCTTTATGGAAGAGCGAAGAAATTGAAAAATAAAAATTGAACCCGCTTCGAATGGAAACACTCCGATTTATTGACATCTTCTGTGGGATAGGCGGGTTCAGAGTAGCGATGAACAAGGTATGCAGAGAGAACGATATTATTCCAGACGGATCACAATAATCCTCAAAAATGGCAGATACATTTTCTACCGAACAGAGAAGTCAAATAATGCGTTCTGTTAAAAGTACACGAAATAGATCTACTGAGCAAAAGTTAATTACATTTTTCAAGGAAAATAAAATTTCCGGATGGCGAAGAAATTCCAAACTTTTTGGTAAACCTGATTTTGTATTTCCCAAAAACCGAATTATAATTTTTGCCGACGGCTGCTTTTGGCACGGTCATGATTGTAGAAATACGAAGCCCAAAGACAACGAAACTTATTGGAAAACCAAAATTGAAAAAAATCAAACACGGGACAAATTTGTAACAAAGGTATTATTGGAAAAAGGATGGGAAGTTATTCGAATCTGGGAATGTTTACTAAAAGACGTCTCCTACCTCATTTCAGTCCTGGAAAAATTACAACAGACCATAAAATACTCACAACCTCAACAAAGCCTGCATTAAAACTTCTTCGCAATGTTTTTGCCTGTATTGGATTTGTGAGCGGTCCCTAATAAACGGTAAAATTTAAAAAATGAAAGACATGAACGTATTTCTTACCAGCAACATTTATCGGCTAACGCTATTATTCCTCCTTGTTTTACCATTTAATGTTTTTTCCCAGGATGTAACGCTCGACAAAGTAGAGCCGCCTTTCTGGTGGACAGGTTTTAAGAATCCCGATTTGCAATTGCTGGTTTATGGTAAAAACATTGCCTCAACAACGGTTTCTGTTGATTATCCAGGTTTTGCGTTGAAAAAAGTTCACAAAGTAGAAAATCCCAATTATCTTTTTCTTGATTTGACCATCGGCAGCGCCGCTCGTCCCGGTAGCGCCACCATAATTTTTAAACTCAATGACAAGGTTGTTGGAAAGTATATTTACGAACTGAAGGCAAGAAAAAATGGCTCGGCGCAAAGAAAAAGTTTCACCTCCGAAGATGTGATTTATCTGCTGATGCCAGATCGCTTTGCCAATGGCGATGCAACCAACGATAATATCGCCGGAATGGCTGAGCCGTTAAACCGCGCAAACCAGGATGGTCGTCATGGCGGCGATATTAAAGGAATCAGCGACCATCTCGATTATTTCCAGGATCTGGGAGTGACAGCGCTTTGGATTAATCCCTTGCTGGAAAACAACATGGTCAAATATTCTTACCACGG
Source organism: Bacteroidota bacterium (assembly GCA_026391715.1). Lineage (GTDB taxonomy): Bacteria > Bacteroidota > Bacteroidia > Bacteroidales > FEN-979 > CAIVAT01. The sequence goes on along the minus strand of JAPLDO010000153.1, from coordinate 22,246 downwards.
TTATTCTACAACCGATTATTACAAGATTGATCCCCGGTTTGGAACAAATGACGACTATGTGAAATTGGGCGACGCAATTCATCAGCATGGCATGAAACTTATCATGGATATGATATTCAACCATTGCGGCGTCGGACATTGGTGGATGAAGGATTTGCCGTCAAAAGACTGGATAAACCAATGGCCCGAATTTACTCGCACCAACTACCGCGCAGGAACCTTTACCGATCCTTACGCGTCGCAGTCGGACAGCAACATGTTTGTACGCGGCTGGTTCGACAACACCATGCCCGACCTGAACCAAACCAATCCATATCTGAAAAACTACCTCATCCAGAACAGTATCTGGTGGATTGAATATGCCGGATTGGATGGTATCAGGCAGGACACCCACCCCTACCCTTTCAAGGAGATGATGGCTGAATGGGGAAAACGTCTTCTGGAAGAATATCCGAATTTCAATGTAGTTGGCGAGTGCTGGCTAAATTATCCCGCTTCGGTGGCTTACTGGCAAAAAGGCTCAAAAAACAAAGACGGATATGATTCATGGCTTCCAACTGTTTTTGACTTTCCTTTGTACGACGCGCTTAATAAAGCATTCAGCGAATCAGAAGGCTGGAATACCGGTATTGTAAGATTATATGAAATACTTGCTCAGGATTTCTCATATCCGAACCCCAATAACATCGTTGTCTTTGCCGATAACCACGACGTAAACCGCTACCTCGATTCGCAAAAGGATGATGTTCGTAAACTGAAAATGGCAATGGCATACATACTCACTACACGCGGCATTCCTGAAATCTATTATGGAACCGAAATTCTGATGACTACCGGACCCGATAAGTCGGGAGATGGCACCAAACGTAAAGATTTTCCCGGCGGATGGGCTGGCGATTCGCGGAATGCATTCACAGCGCAGGGTCGTACCGAAACCGAAAATGATATGTATAACTACCTCCGGAAACTTATTCACTGGCGAAATTCCAGCGAAGTTGTTCACACCGGTAAATTCAGGCATTTTATCCCTGCCGATGGAATCTATGTTTACTTCAGGTATGATTTAAAAAATACTGTGATGGTTGTGATTAACAACAATGAAGATGCTAAAACCATAGAAACTAAACGCTACAACGAATTTCTGAAAAAATTCAAAACCGGTAATGAAATAATTTCCGGTAATACGCTGAATGACTTGTCAAAACTGACTATTCAGGGAAAATCGGTAGCCATTATTGAATTGAAATGACCCCCCCACCTTTCCCACTCCCCAAAAAGTGAGGGGGGCTAAAGTCCCTCCCTTTTTGGGGAGGGATTTAGGGTGGGGTCTAAAATAAATCCGAAATCCAAAAACTACTTTTTATGCTAAAAATTCAGAAGAATCTTTCAAACCTTTTTTACGTTATCCTCGGTCTTCCCAGCACAGCCATGGGTTTTGCGTTGTCAATCCAGATTGCAGTATTAAGCTGGATACTTCGAACAAAATACAACCTTGAAATTGACCAGATCGGGATTGTTTGGGCTGCGGGTCCAATTGCCGGGATTCTGGGTCAGCCCATTATCGGCTTAATAAGCGACAAGGTTTGGTTCTGGGGCGGCAGGCGCAGACCGTTTATAATCATTGGAGGGATTCTTGCCTCGTTGATGATCTTTGCCCTTCCCAACATTGATACCATAAGCAATTTCTTTGGTATTGCCAGCGTGATGGCGGTGGCTGTCACTATTGCGCTAACCCTTGATCTATCTATTAACATCAGTTTCAACCCTACAAGGTCAATTATTGCCGACGTTACTCCCGACGGACAACCCCGCACAAAGGGTTATACGTGGATGCAGTCAATCTCGAATCTGTTCGGCAGCGGCGCCTACCTGATGGGAGCCCTGATAGGCAACTATTTCCTGATCTATGCAGGGGTCGTAATTGTGTTCATTTTTTCTATTGGACCTTTATTATTTATCGAAGAACCTAGAGAACTTACTACATCCGAAGAAGATGCAAAAAAACTGAAAGGCAATGCAAAACAAAATGTCAACAATCATTCAACAGTTGCGGCAAAAGCAACCCAATGGGGAGAACTGTTGAAATTGTATGTCGCCCATGGATTTTCCTGGCTCGGAATTCAAACAATGTTTGTATATATGTTCGCCTTCCTTGAACAAAAACTTCCGGCAATAACCGGAATGGCAGTGGAAGACCGCAGCGCCCGTCTTGGACAGATGATAGGTTGGTCGTTTTTCATTTTAAACGCCGTAGGAGCAATCTGGCCTGCATTTATGCTTGAACCAATGAGCAAACGGCTTGGAAGGGTCAGAACACATTCGCTGATGGTGGCTATTATGGCTCTCGGTTATTTCGGCATCGTGATGTTCGCCACAAACACCTTCATGTTGTATGCGATGATGTGTGTTCTGACTTTTGGCTGGGCTTCGGTTGTAAGTCTGCCTTTCGCAATCATGTCGGAAAAGGTGGATAAAAGCAGGATGGGCTTTTTCATGGGAATTTTCAACCTTTCGGTTGTATTACCGCAACTTATTGCCAGTTCGGTAGTCGGAACTGTTATCAAACATGCAGATGACAAGGGGATGGTTTTCATCATCAGCGGGGTTTCGCTCGCGGTTTCGGCTGTTTTGTGGCTGTTTGTAAGGGATGGTAGGAGGACAAAGGACTAGGGATTGAATGAATAGGAAACAGTACCCCCGAAATATAAACAAGGAATTATTTACCATTTGAAGCTACACATCCGGGAAGTCTCATCAGTGACGAGCTAATAGCCAGAAATATTTCACAAAAGGAATTTTCGCGGGATATTGATATGCAACCTACTATGCTAAATGAGATCATAAAGGGAAAAAGAGCCATTACTCCCGAAATAGCTTTATTGCTTGAAAAAGCCCTGGAAATCCAAGCTGATTACTGGATGCGATTCCAGTCTCAATTTGATTTGGATTACATTCGTATCAATGAAAAACACATTCTGAAAACTCAACAAATTGAGACCTGGAAACTAATAAAACAATTTGTTCCTGTTTCGATATTTGCAAAACTGGGGGTATTTTCACATTCATTGGGTGATAATATTTCGAAGATATGGGAGGTTTATGATGTAAACTCCATTGATTTGCTTGCTGAAAGTGATTCTGTACATAAAAATCTGGCTTTTTACAAAAAATCGGAAAAGTAGAAAACCGACCAGATCAACATTTTTGGATGGAGCAAATTGGCTCAATGGAGCGCCAAATCAGAGGTTGTCGGCGAGTTTAACCCACACAATAAAGAAACCATTGTTTCTGAACTTAATTCTTTATTTTGCCTGAATGTCAATGTGATTAACGGTACAAAGAGTATCTTAAATAAATACGGTATTAAATTTCTTGTCATTGAGAAATTCAAACAATCACCGATTGATGGGTATTCATTTTGGAGTAATGACAATCCGGCGGTAATAGTTACACTGCGAAAAAGCGCCCTTGATAATTTTGCATTTACCGTATTCCACGAATTGGGTCATGTTTTTGAACATTTGCTTCCAAATCATGAAGAAGCATTTTTAGATATGGTTTTAATTCAGGTAGTCTTCCTGTCAGGCTGAACAAGAAAGAGAAACATGAATATTCTTGCAACGATAATTTCACCGATAACAATGATGTCGTTTTTATCTCAATGTTAAAAGAACAAACATACACCAAACCAATAGGAACGAAATATGAGGAAAATTTTCATTTTCATTTCGATATTCATAGGGCTTTCAATGAAAGCGCAGACTTTTCAACAGTTTCTGGATCGAATCAATGGGGTTCCGGCAACGCAGCGTCAGGCTGTTGCCGATAGTTTCATGAACTCTGGGATTTCTTTTCCATTCATAGAAAATGACACTATTGTACACTTTGTCTATAATTTTAGTGTACAATCGGTAGCTATGGCAGGCGACGCTACCGGATGGTCGCCCGATAAGCTGTTCACAAACGTTAGCGGTTGCAACTTCTGGTATCAAACCATCAGTTATGAAGCCGATGCCCGGTTGGATTATAAACTGGTAATCAATTCAACCGACTGGATTCTTGATCCAAAGAATCCGCATACCTGTTCGGGAGGATTTGGTCCCAACTCTGAATTGCGTATGCCCGGCTATATAGTTCCTCCTGAGATAAGCTATTACAGCGCCATTCCACATGGAACCATAAAAGATACTACCTTTCACAGTAACATACTTGGCAATAACCGGCAGGTGCGCGTTTATCTTCCGCCGGGGTATCCAACAGGCAGCGGCGCTTACCCGGTTATATTGTTTCACGACGGACTGGAATACATAACTCTTTGCAATGCCAACAATATTTTTGACTATCTGATATCAGAACATCTGATGGTTCCGGTGATTGGCGTATTTGTTCCCCCGGTTGACCGTACAGCGGAATATGCAGGAAATAAAATTGACAAGTTCACCGAATTCATCGCCGCAGAGCTTATGCCTGTGATTGACGCTAAGTATAAAACGAGCAAAGACCCTTCAAAACGGGCAATGGCAGGAGCTTCCGACGGAGGCAACATCTCCCTCTACATCGGCATGAAACACCCGGAACTATTCGGAAAAATTGCTGCCCAGTCGAGCGACGTAATCCCTGCCATCAGCCAAACTTTTTCCGGCGAACCAAAACTGAACCTTTCGCTGTACCTCGATATCGGAACCTATGATATTGCTCAACTTATTCCAATGGTTCATAATTTAAGGGATATATTGCAGAATAAAGGTTACAATTATCAATTCCGGGAATGGCATGAAGGTCATAGCTGGGGAAATTGGAAAGGACACTTGCGACTACCGTTGATGCAATTTTTTCCGCAGACGAGCGGTTTGAATGAAACGCCCGGTAACCGGGAATTAAAGCTGGAACAAAACCGTCCGAATCCTTTCCGCGATCATACGATGATTTTATTCTCGGCGCCACGCGGTCAATATTTGGAATTGATAATTTCCGACTTAAATGGCAGAAAAATTGAAACAATTTATTCCGGTATTGGTTCAGACAAACCGCAGGATTTGACTACATATTACAATAAGAAACCAGGTCAATATATCTGCACAATAATTTCGAATGGAGTTCACCTTAGCCGCATAATTACTGCTGTAAATTAACCTCCGTAAAGTGCAATATAATGCGCTTTGACCTGTTATCGGCTAATAATTTACTATATTTGTCTCGAAAAGAGCTATATAATGCACCAAAGCAAGATTATCGGGGCTATTAAAGAAAGACGGGAGATACTGCGCATAAGTCAGGAGAATCTTGCAGAGCTTGCCGGCGTTGGTTTGCGAACGCTAAAGCAATTTGAATGCGGTAAAGGAAATCCTACCTTAAAAACGTTGGAAAAACTTTCCGAAGTACTTGGTATGGAACTGAAACTTGAGGTAAAACAAAGAAAATAAAATGATTATAGACTGAAAAGATTGAGCCTACTCCGAAAAGCAAGTAGAAGAATCAAAATTGGGCTAAAGCCCGGTATATCAGCAACTTGAATTGCCTGGACCTTAAGGTCGTGGCAATTGATAAACCGATAGTTACTGGACTTTAGTCCAAATCGTTTCCTTTTCGGAGTAAAAATTTGTATGCGCAAATTAAATATATATCATAACGGTATTCTATCCGGCGTTCTTACTGAAGAAAACCGGACAAGTTATATATTCAGGTATGATGATACCAGTTATAATGATTCCGGTAAACCTGGCATTAGTTTGACGCTACCGAAAATTCAACAGGAATACCGCAGCACATTCATGTTTCCGTTTTTCAGCAACATGATCGCCGAAGGCGCAAACCGTGAAATCCAATGCAGGTATTTAAAAATTGATGAAAACGATGTGATGGGTCTGCTCGCAGAAACAGCCACTACCGATACGATAGGAGCAGTAACAGTAAAACAAATTGTTTCGCAATGAATTTCCCTGATCTGAAATATTGTCCCGGTTCATTGGCTCAAGGATTTGCAACCTACAGCCCGACTGCTTTGCGAAGAATGTTTGACGGTAAAAAAGTCAACCACCTGCTCGATTTTGAAGCGTTAGACGAGAATGAAGATGTGGCTGAGCAATTCAGGCAAAACAGTAAAATAATCTCCGTCAGTGGCGCACAATTCAAACAATCGTTACTCCTGGAAAAAAACAAATTGCGGCTTACCCGGTCGGGCGAACATGGGCAATTTATTCTCAAACCAATTCCGTTTCGCCCTCCCTTTGCAAAGGCTGGAGAATTACCTGCAAATGAACACCTCACAATGCAGTTAGCGAAACAAGTGTTCGGTATTGCAACGGCAGAAAACGCTTTGATTTTTTTCAAAAACGGATCGCCCGCCTACATTACGAGGCGATTTGATATAAACGCCAGCGGCTGTAAAATTGCTCAGGAAGATTTTGCCTCGCTCTCAGGTTTATCAAAGGAAAAAGATGGCAATCAATATCGAAACAGTGGTTGCTACGAGGATATTGCAGACGTTATGAAAAAATATGTAGCGGCGTATCCTGTAGAAATTGAGAAATTTTATGAACAAATCCTGTTTAACTACCTTTTCAGCAACGGAGACGCTCATCTGAAAAATTTTTCATTGCAACAAACCTCTGCGGGCGATTATTTGCTTAGCCCTGCTTATGATTTAATTGATACCTCAATTCATATTCCCGCCGATTCGTTTTTTGCATTAGAAAACGGATTGTTCTCCAATGGTTACGAAACCGAAAGCTTCAAACAACTTGGTTTTTATGCCTGGGATGATTTTTTTGAATTTGGAATCAGGATTGGTTTACTTGAAAATCGAATCGTAAGGCTGTTGAATAAATACAGAACAGAAAATCCCAAAGTTTCAGAATTGATTGACCGTTCTTTCCTGAGTCCTCAAATACAGGTTTTGTATAAACGCCATTATCTTGATCGTTTAAAAATGCTTAATAATTCTTTTAGAAAAAAAATCTAATCAAATTTATCAATGCCGAAATCTAATCACAAATCAACAACCATGAAACCTCTATTTTTTTCACTTGCAGTTGTCAGCCTTCTGACTGTCCTCCAGGGATGTGTATCGAATGACGATATCCCTTTGGCAAAAGATCCTCAGATGATCAAACTTACCTCGCCGGTTCTTATCAACAGCGATTCAACAATACTTGAAATGTCTGATTACTTCCTCAGACCAAATCAGATTGATTCGCTGGAAACAGATCCAACACTCATTGCAACCATTTCCTCAGATTCGGCAAGGATGATCATCAAACCTACCGGAAAAGATTTTCCGAAATTATCGCAAATGAAGATCTGGTCGAAAGGGTTTTCCTATTCGCTGTTGCTTGAAAAATCAACCAAACTCTATTACCGCTTTACTTTCAATCCCAGAAATAAAAAGTACAAGCATGTCCAGATCAAAGGACAGATGAATGAATGGAACCCTTCGGCTGGATACCTGTTTGAAAAAGATGGAAAATGGCATATTGACTTTCACCTTTTCCCCGGCAGATACCAGTACAAACTGATTCTCGACGGCAAGGAAAAATCAGATCCCGACAGCCGCGATTCGGTTGGCAACGGAAGCGGCGGCTATAATTCCCTTCTCACGCTTGGCAACCTCAACTCAACAACCCTTCCCAATCTATTTACATTAAAGGCAGATGGCAGGAAACTGATGATCGGGTTGAAAAACAAAGCCGATTCAATATTCGTTTTCTGGCAGAATCACCTGCTTGATCAAAAATTCCTGAGTAAGGACAGCTCAGGCGTCACAATCAACATTCCTCGCAAAGCCAAGGAGTTTGAGCGCAGTTTTATCCGGGTGTGGGCATATAACAATGCAGGAATCTCCAATGAAATCCTTGTTCCCCTTCAGGATGGAAAAGCGCTGACGGATCCCAAAAAAATTACTCGTGCCGACCGGGAAGCAATGATAATGTATTTCCTCATGGTTGACCGCTTTAAAAATGGAAATCCCTCGAATGATCAGCCGATAAAGGATCCGCAAATTGATCCAAAAGTGAATTATATGGGCGGCGACCTTGCCGGGATCAACAAAGCTATTGAAGATGGATATTTCACAAACCTGGGGATAAATACCTTATGGATTTCGCCGATTACACAGAATCCGTTGGTTGGCTTTAATGAATATCCGGCGCCGCATCGTAAATTTTCGGGTTATCACGGATACTGGCCTATCGCGCTTACTGCCGTTGATACGCGCTTTGGCGCCAAAGAGGATTTGCATACGCTGGTTAATGACGCTCATAATAAAGGAATGAATGTTATCCTCGATTTTGTTTCACATCATGTTCACCAGGATTATCCGGTTCTTAAAGTCCATCCCGACTGGATTACGCAACTTGACCTTCCCGGAAACCGGAAAAATCTGAGACTATGGGATGAACAACGTCTGACAACATGGTTCGACGTCTTTCTTCCTACCTTCGACCTTACCAAACCCGAAGTGGCGAACATGGTTTCCGATTCAGCCGCTTTCTGGATTAAAGAGTATAACCTCGATGGATTCCGCCACGATGCAGCCAAACATGTACCTGAAAGTTACTGGAGACTGCTTACCAAAAAACTGAATACCGGAGTTATGGTTCCCGAAGAACGCTCTGTCTTTCAGATTGGAGAAACCTTCGGAAGTCGCGAGCTGGTTGGCAGCTATATCAATCCGGGAATGCTTGACGCGCAATTTGAATTTAATCTATACTGGGATGTGAGGGCTGCATTTGCCAATGACAATACCTCTTTCCGCGACCTGAACTATTCGCTGCAGCAAACATTCAGCTATTATGGCGAACACAACCTCATGGGCAACGTTACCGGGAACCAGGATATGTCGCGTTTTATTTCTTATGCCAGCGGCGTCCTGAGCTTTAATGAAAATGATGGCGAAGCCGGATGGAAACGCGATATTCAGGTTAAAGATAGTGTCGGATACCGGAAACTTGCTTGCTTACAGGCATTCAATATGACAATTCCGGGAATTCCCATTATCTATTATGGCGATGAATTTGGAATGGCAGGAGCCGGCGATCCTGATAACCGCCGCATGATGAAATTCGACAGCCTTTCTCCTCGTGAACAGGCGCAGAAAGCCACAACTGCAAAACTTGCCAAACTCCGTTGCGCCAATCTTGCTCTGATTTATGGCGATTTTAAAACGCTGAAAGTAAATGAGAAATCTTTTGTCTATATCCGGTCTTATTTTGATCAAGTAGTTGTCGTAATCTTCAATAAAGACAAGTCATCGCGTAAAATTGACATTGAGCTTCCCGACCGTTATGCCAACTTACAACTAATGGCAAATTTTGGCAGAAAATTCGATTCGGTAAAAGGGAAAATCACACTTACACTTGAAGGAAATTCATTTGAAATATTATCCAACAAACCAGAATAAAAAATAATGCAGCTTAGGTAAACAACCGGATACACGCTAAATTTATATAAAACTTTGCGCCTTTCCGATTTTCCGAGATTTTTGTTTTCGGGACGCACTCAGGGGTAAATCTTCGACGAGGTTATGTCGGGAATGTTTTCAAATTTTCCTTTGAACTTTAAAAACAACGACGATTCGTAAGAGATAGTTGCTATGGCAGTGAATTGCTTTTCCGACAATGTTTTGATCAGAATATCCAATTTAAGCCGGGGAATTTCAAGGGGATTGATCATCAATAAAAATTTAATGTTATCGGATTCAGTAAGCCTGATTGTTTTTTTTATAGCCTGTTCAATCAATTCCTTAATCATTTGAATCTGACAAACTCCAGGAACAACTGGATTACCGGGAAAATGTCCCTTGAAAATCTGATGGCTGGGATTCAATAAAATTGAAGCGCTTATCTGTAATTGATTAAGCGCTAATTCTGATAAAGTTAAAGTTTCGACATTGAAAAAATTGTTAGACAGCATAGTTGAATATTCTGAATTTGGTTTGCGAAGTTAAGAAAAATCAATCCATTGTTTTTTAGGATATTTATTAGAAAAAAGGAAAAAATGTTTATTTTTATCGGCTATTTATTTTTACCTTCCATTAACCAATTTTATGACAAAAATTTTAGCCATTGATGATAATCCGGACAACCTGATTGTAATAAAAGCAGTATTGTCAACAGCCTTTACAGACCTCACGGTGATTACTGCCACCACTGGAAAAAAAGGGATCGAATTAGCAGAAAGTGAAAATCCTGATGTAATCCTTCTCGATCTTATCATGCCCGACATGGATGGTTACGAAACTTGCAGGATATTGAAGACAGACAAGGAACTTTCCCGGATTCCTGTAATTATCCTTACCGCATTGCAAACCGACGCTGCCAGCCGCATCAAGGCTTTGAAATTGGGTGCGGAATTATTTTTATGTAAACCGGTTGATGAGACCGAACTAACGGCTCAGGTAACTTCAATGCTACGCATTAAGCGGTCGGAGGATAAGCTCCGTCTGGATAACGAAAATTTGGAGGAAATAATTAAACAACGTACTGAGGAACTTCAGAAAGCGCTTATCCTGCATGAAATAACTGAGGAAACTTTGAAAGCCAGTGAAGAGCGATTTCGGCTGATCGTAAAAAACTCCTCTGATATTCTTGTCGTTATCAATCCCGATGGAATCCAGCGATATATCAGTCCGGCAGTTGAGCGAATTACAGGTTATTCTCCCAACGATCTGATTCAAAAGTCAATTGCTGATGTTATTCATCCCGACGATCTGCCTGAGGTTATGAGGGTTTGGGCTGAAGGAATCGGGAATCCCGGCAGGTTGCTAAAAGTACAATACCGCCATATACACAAAACTAAGCAATGGGTTTACGTGGAGGCGGTTGGACAGAGTTTTGTTGATGAACCATCTGTGCAAGGGGTTATTACAAGCGTCAGGGATATCAGTGAACGACTTGAAGCAGAGCGAGCCAAACAGAGAGCGGCTACTATTCAACAAATTCAGTATAATATTGCGCATGCTGTAGTTACCGCAGATAGTCAGAACGAATTGTTTGAGGTTGTTCGCAAAGAATTGAGCCAACTGATGGATACACGTAATTTTATCCTGGCTCAATATGATGAACAAACCGGGATGCTTTCAGCGCCATTTGAAAGAGACGAGCGCGGCGAAAATCCACCCGACTGGAGCGCGGAAAATTCACTCACAGGGCATGTCATTAAACAAAAACGGTCGCTATTTCTTAAAAAAGCCGATATAAAGGCTCTCGCCGACGCCGGTGAAATAGTTCTGCGCGGTATAAGAGCAGAGGTTTGGATTGGCGTTCCTATAAAGGCGGGTGATAAAGTAACGGCTGCAATAGTTATTCAAAGTTATGATAACCCTGATGCTTATGATAAAAACAGCGTTGAAATTCTTGAAATCATTGCGAACCAGCTTAATATTTATGCCGAAAGAAAGCGAGCGGAAGAAAACGAAATGAAACTTTCAAAAGCGCTCATTCAAAGCCCCGTGAGTATTGTCATCACCGACACAAATGGAATTATTGAATATGTTAATCCCAAAATTTGTGAAATTACCGGATATTTTTCCGAGGAATTACTGGGACAAAACCCCCGGATTTTCCAGTCAGGCGTTACCTCTCAGGAAACATACCAACAATTGTGGAAAACTATTTTATCAGGAGGCGAATGGCGCGGTGAGTTTCAAAACAAAAAGAAAACTGGAGAACTTTTCTGGGAATCAGTTTCAATCACGCCAATAATTGATTTAAGCGGTCGAATTAGCAATTTCCTCGCAGTGAAAGAAGATATCACAGAAAGAAAAAAGAACATTGAGGAACTGGAAAAAGCCAAACACAGAGCTGAAGCCGGCGACCGCCTGAAATCGGCTTTTCTTGAAAATATTTCACATGAAATCCGTACGCCGCTGAACGGAATTTTAGGATTTGCGCCACTCGTTATTGATCCCACAGTTACGGACGATGAAAAACAGGAGTATCTCGAAATCCTGAACACAAGCGGGAAAAGATTGATCCAAACGGTTACAGATTATATGGATATTTCATTGCTTGTATCTGGTAACATGAAAATTAAACCCAAACAATTTGCAATTGTAAAATTGATTAATGAACTTGAATCCGCGTTTAAACAACGATGTCAGAGAAAAAATCTTTTACTTGAAATTCAACTTTCTGAAATACAAAAGAATATTATTTTAAATACCGACCACGAACTTCTTAGAAAGATACTTTTCCATTTGTTCGATAATGCTGTAAAATTCACCGAAAAAGGCGGAATTAAACTTGAATGTTATTCTATGCCGGGAATAATTCGGTTTACAGTTAAGGATACTGGCATCGGAATAAATCAACAGGCGCTGCCGAACATATTTGATAAGTTTTATCAGGAAGAGACTAAACTCACAAGAAGCCATGAAGGCAGCGGACTTGGTTTAACCATTGTTGATGAACTCCTTAAGTTGCTGGGCGGAGAAATTTTGGTTGAATCCGAAAAACTCAAAGGTTCCCTTTTTACTATTTCTATTCCTTATGAATCCAACTCCATTGAAGCGGTTGTGAAAGACAAACACGAAAACCTATCGAACACGATGAAAACAAGAACAATTGTTATTGCGGAAGATGATGAGGATAACTTTTATTTCTTGAAAGTCAGCCTCCGTAGTCAAAACTTTGAAATTCTCCGGGCAAAAAACGGGCAGGATGCAGTGGATATAATCAAGACCAACAAGAATGTTTGTCTCGTTTTGATGGATTTAAAAATGCCGGACCTTGATGGATATGAAGCGACAAAGCAAATAAAGGCATTCCGTAGCGACCTCCCCATAATCGCGGTAACGGCTTATGCCATGAGTGGCGATGAAGAGAAAACCCTCGAAGCAGGTTGCGATGGATATCTTCCAAAACCCTTTTCCCGTGAACAAATTCTTGACATGATTCATCAGTACATAACCAACTAACCTGCTAAAATGGAAAAACCAGGTATTTCCAAAACCATCCGGATTCTTTTTGCTGAAGATGAAGCAGTCCATTATATAATGGCTGTCAAAATATTGCAACACGAAGGATTGGACTTTGAGTCTGTCAGGGTGGAAGCCAGAAACACATTTCTTGACGCCATTGAAAGTTTCTGTCCCGACCTCGTAATTACTGATTATATGATGCCTGACTTCAATGGGATGGATGTTTTAAAATTGACCCGCGACTATAATCAGAGTATTCCGGTAATTATTCTTACGGGAGCCATTAGTGAAGAAATTGCCGTGGAATGTATGCGGCTGGGCGCCTCCAACTATGTACTGAAAAATAATCTCATACGGCTTCCGTTTGCAGTGAAGGAGGCGTTGAAAAAGAGAGAAGCGGTGGAAGAGGCTTCTACGGCTATTCAGCATTTGAAGGAGAGTGAATCGAGACTCAATACCATTACGAATGCAGCAGGCGACGCTATAATTATGTTGGACGAAAATGGGTTAATATCTTTCTGGAATCCTGCGGCAGAAAAAATTTTCGGTTATTCCCGTGAAGAGGCTGTCGGACAGGATTTACATACGCTTATTGTTCCCGAAAACTACCGAAAAATTTTTTCTACTAAATTTCCGGCTTTTCAGCAATCAGGGCAAGGCGCTGCCGTTGGAAAAACTCTGGAACTAAAAGGTATCCATAAAAATGGGTCCGAATTAACGATTTCACTTACTTTGTCTGCCGTCAAAATTCAGAACCGATGGCATGCCGTTGGTATTGTTCTCGATATATCTGAAAGGAAAAAGTTTGAATTTGAACTGATTGCCGCAAAAGAAAAAGCCGAGGCGAGCGACAAACTAAAAACAGCATTCATTAATAACATCTCCCATGAAGTGCGTACACCGCTCAACGGGATTCTTGGCTTCAGCGAGTTGATCACCCAGGATAGCTTGTCGAATGAGGAAAAAGAACAATTCCGGTCATTGATCAAAGTCAGTAGTACCCGTTTGCTCAATACCATCACCAATTATATGGATATCGCACTCCTGATGTCAAACAATATGGTGGTCAGGGAAAAACCTTTTGAGCTAAACCGACAACTATATGCAATAAAGGAACTTTTTCAGCCATTGTGCCAGGTAAAGAAGTTGACGCTTATACTGCAAATCCCGGAAAACATTGCAGAGCTGATTTTACCTTCCGATCGTGAATTTCATTGGAAAATATTATCTCACCTTATGGATAATGCTGTGAAATTTACACATCATGGTACAATAACCTTTGGTTATTCTCCTGGGAATGGAGGTATTGACTATTTTGTCGCCGATACCGGAATAGGCATTGCAAGTGAGTTGCATTCAAAAGTTTTTGAAAATTTTCGGCAGGGCGAGGTTTCAAATACAAGGGATTATGAGGGAAGCGGACTTGGGCTCTCAATTGCAAGAGGTTTGGCAAGGTTGCTTGGGGGTGATATAACTGTTGAATCATCAAGAGGAGCAGGCGCTGTATTCTCTATTTTTATTCCATACAGCAAAATAGAGATTGAAAAAACGAAACAAAATATTCCCACTCCTATTCATAAAACTCCGGAAATACAGGTGGTTTTATTAGCCGAAGACGATACCTCTAACTATTTTCTCGAAGAACAGATTTTAAAAAAAGCCGGATTTCAGGTAATACCGGCAACCAATGGTAAGGAAGCAGTGGAACAATGTCAGAAACATCCGGAGATAGCATTGGCGCTTATGGACATGAAAATGCCTGTGATGGATGGATTCGAGGCAACACGGAGGATCAAAGAATTCAGAAACAATCTTCCCATTATTGCCGTTACCGCCTTTGCTATGAGCGGTGACGAGAAAAAGGCGTTGGACGCCGGATGCGATGACTATATTACCAAACCGCTGGTGGAAAAAAACCTGTTAAAAATGCTCGAATCTTATGGTTTAACAACCAAAAGATGATGAAAAAATACTTTTACTATGCCAACTACATTTGACCGAAAACCTTCCAGTTCATTGTCAATTCTTATCGCCGAAGATGATGAATCGAACTTGTTTTACCTCGCAACAATTCTAAAAAAAGCAAATCTGAATATAATAACAGCTTTTAATGGCAAGCAGGCTGTGGATTATTGTCATCTTCATCCTGACGTCGGACTTGTGCTGATGGATATCAGAATGCCGGTGATGGATGGCATTGAGGCTACCCGCGAAATTAAATCGTTCAGAAAAGAGTTACCCATTATTGCTGTTACAGCTTTTGCAATGACCGGCGATGAAAAAAAAGCGCGTGAAGCAGGATGCGATGATTATTTGACCAAACCATTAAATAAACGGTTACTGTTCGAAAAAATCAGCCACTATACGGGACATATTCTAAATTCAACAAAATAAATTAATACCAAATAAAGAATTCTTATATGACCTTTATTGACGAGAATATAATTCAGCAACTTAACGCTGTCAACCGGATGTTGATTGAATTTGAAGATGATCATATTGCAAATATGAAGCTTATCACCGCTACTTGTGGTCAGCTTATTGGCGCCACCTCGGCGCTGTATAACCGTATGGATGATGGTTTACTTTGTTCTCTTGGTCAGTGGAATGTTCCTGATGGTTTTGCAACAGTTGATAAGCCGGATGGACATATTTGTTTCGATGTAATTGACAAAGCAGATGATGAAATATATCTTGTTGAAAATCTTCAGGAAACAAAATATGCTGAAACCGATCCGAATGTGAGAAAATATAATTTGCTGACATATATGGGACATTTGGTCAGATGCAATGGTAAACCTGTTGGCTCTCTTTGTGTTGTTTTTCAGCGTCACTACCTCCCATCAGACTTCGATCGTTTTATCCTTGGCATTCTTGCAATGGCTTTAAGTCGCGAAGAATCAATGCTTGAACTTAGAAAAAGCAAAAACCAATATTACGATTTGTATGAAAAATTACTGAAGGTAAATGCTGAAAAAGACAATTTCTTCTCCATCATTGCTCATGACCTTAGAAGTCCCTTTAACGGATTTCTCGGTTTGACATACCTGTTAACCGAGGAATTTCATAATATGTCGGAAGCCGAACTTATGGAAATTTCATTAACGCTCAGAAAGTCTGCAACCAACATGTACACCCTTCTGGAAAACCTTTTGGAGTGGTCGCGCGTTCAACGGGGTATAATAAAATTCGCTCCCGAACCTTTTGTTTTGTTCGATTTGACCGCAAGGGCAATTGAACCAATTGTTGAATCAGCCCGGAACAAAAAGATCTCAATTAGCCTGAATTTTTCAGATGATATTTCTGTTTTTGCCGATCTCCACATGGCAGAAACCATAATTCGAAACCTGGTTTCAAACAGTGTAAAATTCACTCACCAGGGCGGTCATATCATTATTGACGCAATTCAGAAACCAGACGATATCATCCAGATTAAAGTTCAGGATAATGGCATTGGCATGAATGACGGCTTGAGAAATAAATTGTTTAATATCAATGAAGTCGTAAAAAAACCGGGAACCGACGGCGAACCGAGTTCAGGTCTTGGACTGATTATCTGTAAAGAATTTGTTGATAAACATAAAGGACTGATATGGGTTGAATCGGAGGAAGGTAAAGGTACTTCTGTGATTTTTACGCTTCCTTCCCCATCTTTATTATAATAGCCTTTCATGGTCGGGTTTAATGAGTTGATACGGTTTATATAACTGTAAATATGAATGGTACAAAAAACATGAATGGCTTGATTCGCTATATCGCTGTGGGCATCTTTGCTGCGCTGCTAATACTTCTGGCAGGATGGTGGGTGATGAAATTTCGTAGCGCGGAGGTTGATTCAAGAATCAGGGCAGAAATGTTGGCGCAAGTGACTGATCTTGCACGCACTATTGACCCGGATAATATCAAGGCGCTGGATTTTTCCGCAACTGATTCGGCTTTGCCATCCTATAAACGGATTCGCTCACAGATGAGGGCATTTGGTCGCCTGATATATCAGCGGGGAATCTATAGCATGGCGCTGAAGAATGACAAAATTGTATTTGGTCCCGAAAATTATGACGATAGAGACCCAATGGGGGCGGGAGCTCCCGGCACAGTTTATGAAAATCCCACGCCGAATGATTTTTTAATTTTTAATGCGGGAAAACCAATCGTGATCGGTCCCAACAAGGATGAATACGGTACGTTTATTTCAGCCTTAGCTCCGGTTTTTGATCCGGTAACAGAGAAAGTACTAATGGTAGTCGGTATTGATATTCTTTCCGATGACTGGCAAAAAGCAATAATCACCTCTATAATACTTCCGGGAATATATACAGTTCTGACTCTTTTGCTATTGGTTACAGGACTATTTCTGATTCGCAAAAGAAATAAACTACCGCGTGAAAAACGGTTCAGACTCAGGTATGTGGAAACCATTTATATGGCTGTAACCTGCGCTCTCTTATCCGCTTACATCACAATTTTAATCCACGAATCGGCTTTGCGCGAACGATATTACATTTTCAATCAACATGCTTCAACACAAGTTGAGTATATCCGCGGGTTTCATGAAAAAATCCGACAGGAAGTTCAATCCCTCAAAAAGTTTTTTGAAAGCGATGAGGAAGTTGATTCCATCGAATTTTCAAAGTTTTTAAATGCAATGGCTATTAACCCCGGTGTATTTACAATTGCATGGGCGCCTCGCGACGATATGGGGCGTTTTTATGTAAAGTTTTCATCCAACCATTCCGACCGAACACTTACTGCCGGTTATGACCTTACATCAAACCAAACTTTTCAAAAATTAATAGAGCAGTCGCTGCAAACCTCATTGTCATCAGGATCGGAACCTCAGTTTATTCCAGGTAATACTTTTGGAAATGCTACAGTTTTTAGCTTCAATCCTGTGTTTATAAATGAATCTCGCAAATCTGGTAAGCTAAAGGATTCTATTGTTGGAATTATTGTCGGCGCTGTCCATCTGAATTTGATGGTTGATTCTCCAATGCAGAATTCCGGACTTAATCAGCCGATGATAGTCACTGATTTGCTTGATCTGAATCAGGCGGGAAACCCGGCGCTGGTTGCCACTGCGCCTCGTGAACATTTTAAGGCGGAGAATCCTGATTTTACTTTACAATATATAAGAAACTTTACTTTTTCGAAAATGACTCCAATTTTTATGTTCGGAAGATCTTATGCACTATTCTCGCATCCCAGCAATGTATTTTATGGTAAATTTCCCGATAAAACAAGTTGGATTTCAGGAATTATTGGCTTATTTGTAACAATTTCTTTTACCTTTTTTGTATGCTTTATCCGCAATCAACAGTATTCTCTTGAACGTGTTGTCAGTCAGCGTACTGCCGAACTGAGTGATCGGGTGAAGGAGATGATTGTGGCAAAAAACCAGGCTGAAGCCAGCGACAAGCTTAAAACAGCATTCCTTAACAATATTTCCCATGAAGTGCGAACTCCGTTAAATGGTATCCTTGGTTTTAGCGGACTGCTTGCCCAGCCTGATATTCCGGAAACAGACCGCACAGAGTTTTACGCGCTCCTGAAAGAAAGCAGTAACCGGTTAATGAGTACCATCACAAGCTACATGGATATGTCGTTGCTTGTAACCGGAAATATGGTTGTCACCAGAAAATATTTTATCCCAGCTCAGGTTCTCGAATTAATCACTGAACAGCATCAGCATAGATGTATTCTGAAAACGTTGAAATTATCAATTGATATTTCACCGGAAGACCAAAAGCTTGGAATTTTTTCCGACCGTGAACTATTTGAAAAGATTTTTAACGCATTATTGGATAATGCTGTTAAATTCACTGCTACGGGCGAAATCATTACTGGTTTAAAACAAATAGACAAGCGGATTGAATTTTTCGTCAGAGATACAGGTTCCGGCGTCACGGTTGAAGCACAGAAAAGAATCTTTGAGACCTTTATGCAGGAGGAACTGTTGCATACCCGTGGATATGAAGGTAGCGGCCTTGGATTATCCATTGCCAGTGAAGCATTGCGTTTACTTGGCGGAGATATTCGTGTGGAGTCGGAAAAAAATTCAGGATCAATCTTTTATTTTACTTTACCTCTCAATGTTGAACCTAATCAGATAACAGATACGCCGGAACCAACCTGTGAAAGCGTAGGTAAAAGCGATGGTATTATACTAATTGCAGAAGATGATGAAGCAAACCGTCTTTATTTCCAAACCATCCTGAAAAAATCAGGTTACAACATTATTACAGTGGGAAACGGTGAATTGGCAGTTTCGGTATGTCGGTCAAATCCCGCTGTTTCGCTGGTTCTAATGGATTTAAAGATGCCTGTTATGGATGGCTTTCAGGCAACGCGCATCATCAAATCACTGAGGAGCGACCTGCCGGTTATTGCAATTACCGCTTTTGCAATGACAGGCGATGATAGAAAGGCTATTGAATCAGGCTGTGATGATTATTTAACAAAACCAATAAACAAAGATTTACTTTTGAAAATAATTTCAAAGTATCAAAGCGAACCCAATGGCTAATTAAAATCTTACATGGTCTGAATTATATATATTGTAGATCAGAATTGAATTAAAATATCACAAATATCCGGGCTTCAACCTTGAGCCCACTCCGAAAAGGAAACAATTTGGACTAAAGTCCAGTAACTATCTGGTTATCAATTGCCACTACCTTAAGGTAGTGGCAATTCAAGTTGCTGATATACCGGGCTTTAGCCAAATTTTGATTTTTCTAATCCCTTTTCGGAGTGGGCTCAACCTTTAAAATCCCAAATAGCCGCATTCATATCTTTGTCACCCCTTGATTTGCGTTAATCATCGCCCAACCTCCCCAAACTCCTGCAACCACCGGTACATCCCGTTCTTTAACCCACCACAAAAACATGCAGCATGCGTCCATTTGGGGTTGAGCATATTATACCGGTGTCCATACCCAGGAATACCGCCGTCAATCAATAACTGAATGACAATATCCCGCGCAGTGGGTTCAGGATATCTGCCCGCTATGTTTTCATTACCATCAATCATTTTGGGTGAACATCGTTTGATGCGATCATTAGGCCAGGAGCCATCGCTGCCGTTGTGACTTAGTCCCCATTCATGCCTGTCCTGATCGGCTCCATACAGGGTGGCTGCTTTATAAATACCTTCATCGGGTTTCAGTAGGGACAATCTTCCCTGTTTTTTCAAATCATAAATCAGACTTTCAATCGCTTTTACCTCTTCTTCTTCTTCGTTAAACCAGATAGTATCAGTCCTGATGATTGTTTTTCCATTAATCGTTGTATATTCGGTACTCAACGAATAACTTCTTCGACCTCTATCATAATTTATCAATTTCTCCTTCGCCTCAGCGAGATAATCCTTTAAATACCCAACATAAACTTCCGGGCGATTCCTTGCCACATTTATCTCATATATCATCTCCCGCTCAACCGGTTTCATGTATTTGCAGTCTTTGGCAGTGTTGAGTTCGGGAAATGGCTGTCCGACACAACTTATTCCGTATAACCATAATGGCGGCAATATAATCAACATCTTATACATAGTGTAAATATTTGGTCAGCGCATAGAATGTTAAACAGATTTTCCTGGTTATTATTATCGAAAAAAATAACCGAACCACAATCCGGATAACCAATAATTAATTTTGAGTCATCTCCGAAAAGTGGGTATAAAAATCAAAATTTGGCTAAAGCCCGGAATGTCAGCAACTTGAATTGCCACTACCTTAAGGTATTGGCAATTGATAACCAGATAGTCACTGGACTTTAGTCCAAATTGCTTTCTTTTCGGAGTGGGTTCAATTTTGTAATTTGTATTTTTGCCAAAATAGATTATTGACATGCTAATCAAGAAGGTTACAAACAACAAAAACGGCATATATTTCCTTACCTACAGGTTGGTAAAAAGCTGGAGAATTGATAGTTTTTTTAAGCATATCAACATCTTAGAATCTGGAAGTCTTTCTGATATTCCAAATTTTTTCACGTTTAAATTTCGATTATCATGAGAAAGTTATTCTGCCTGTACTGCCTTTTGTTTGGTATCTCGGTTACCTCCTTTTCGCAGTTAAACATCCATGGCGTGGAATTTGATCCGCAGAAACCTTTCTCAATCAAATCGCTGATTACGCATAACGCCGGTAATATTTCTTTGCCTAAATTCCAGCCGATGTTTTCGGCGCTAATTGACAGTGTTTTCTATAATACAACCACTGGTTCTTTGCTCAGAAACGATACCCTGTTTTTTTTTATTGCCGATTCTATCCGCTGCTTTTGTGTTACGGATAGCAATTTTCAACCGGGCGTAAAGATGATAGTCAGATTTATTAATACGGGCAAAGGAAATCACCGGATTGAAAATCTTGTTCCGCTGGGCGAAAGTCGCGATAAAGTTTATATCACCGCAGGAGGATCTAAAGAATGGCCCGGATACCTCTGTCGCTCGCGATTGTTTCGTCCGGGTTACGCGCCAATCGGCGTAGTTCTTCCCGACAATTCATGGCATCTCGGTTTTACTGATTACAGGATTAATGAAACCATTTCGATTACAGCTCTGGCGCGCAGGGGGCAACGCGACAAAGAACTTACAACCATTGACCGCTGGGCTGTTACTTTAAAGCCAGGCGGGTGGGTTGAATACACAATTTATGCCGACCTTCATAAGGGCGACTGGCACGACGGGTTGAAGATGATGTTCCATGACCGATGGCTTTATGATCTTCAGGAATTTGACAACAGCATGTTCAGGCGCAGCGATCTTTCATGGATGAAAAACAGCTATATAATGCTGCTTCAGTTTGCCTGGGATAAGAAATACTACGATTACCGCGAACAGAAATACAATTTCTACCGGAATCTTTTTGAATACGATTCGCTGACTGGCGGATATGACATCTTTACCCTCTGGCCTACCTGGCCGCGTCTCGGTCTTGATCAGCGGAATCAGTGGGACATGTACCGCGATCTTCCCGGCGGACTTGCAGAGTTGCGCCGACAGGCTGATTTTACTCACAAAGCCGGCAAAAAATATTTCATTTCCTACAATCCCTGGGATGAAGGAACCCGCAAGGAAGAACATTTCAGTGGAATGGAAGAGCTGCTGAGGGCAACGGACGCCGATGGCGTTGTTCTCGACACGCGGGGCGAATCGAG
This sequence comes from Bacteroidota bacterium, assembly GCA_026391715.1. GTDB lineage: Bacteria > Bacteroidota > Bacteroidia > Bacteroidales > FEN-979 > CAIVAT01. The sequence continues at coordinate 171 of JAPLDO010000153.1, read as the reverse complement.
CCGCGAACTGCAAGCCACTGCCGATAAAGTGAAACCGGGAATCATAATGTACAGCGAAGGAATGGCGGTTCCGAAAGATATGCCTGGAATCGTCAGCGGTCGCGTTCATGACGCGCTTGTAATGCCGCCGCCACTGAACCTCAACAAGCTCATTAAACCCGATTTTGCTAT
>JAPLDO010000106.1 GCA_026391715.1 Bacteroidota bacterium | reverse complement strand
TGAGATTCCGGATGACTCCCTTCTCTATCACATGGAACGCAACCATTTTTCAAAATGGTTGAATGCCAGGGCTCTGTTCCCTATTGCGGAGATGTTCAAGGAGGTTTCTGTCACTGCCTTTTCCGATGATATGGATAAGGCAAAACGATACCTTTTTGACGCCATTACCGCCTTTCGTATCAATAAAGCCAAAGGCGTTATAGCCGACTTCGACCGCGACCGCTATGACGAATACCTTCAGTTTGCGCGCATCGGCGAAGGTTCTATTGGAGGAAAAGCCCGCGGATTGGCTTTTCTCGATTCACTGATCAAGCGCAACCGTTTAACCGATAAATATGACGACGTGGTGATTTCCATTCCGCGGACGGTTGTGCTTGGCACCGACATCTTCGATGAATTTATGGAAGAGAATAATCTCTATGAAATTGCCCTTTCCGATCGTGGCGACAAAGAGATTCTACAAAGGTTTGTAAAGGCGAGATTACCTTTTCGGATTCATGAAGATCTTTACCGGTTTATCTCATGCGTCAACAATCCGATTGCGATAAGATCATCCAGTTTACTTGAAGATTCGCATTATCAGCCTTTCGCGGGGATTTACTCCACTTATATGCTTCCCAACATAAAGTTCAATGAGCGGGTGATGATTGATAAACTCAGCGAGGCAATTAAAAGCGTTTATGCCTCTGCCTACTTCAGGGACAGTAAATCGTACATGGCTGCAACTCTTAATATGATTGATGAGGAAAAGATGGGAATTGTTTTACAGGAGGTGACTGGTCGGCAATATGGCGACAGGTTTTATCCCGCCATTTCAGGAGTTGCCCGTTCGATCAATTTTTACCCAATCGCCCCGGAAAAGCCGGAAGACGGCATTGCCAACATTGCTTTCGGATTGGGTAAATACATTGTGGATGGAGGGAATGGCATTCGTTTTTCACCAAAATATCCCAGGAAAATCTTACAGCTTTCCACCCCGGAACTGGCATTAAGCGAAACTCAGAAGAATTTTTTTGCACTCGATCTGCGTCCCGAAAGTTTTTCACCCGATGTTGATGATAATATCAACCTTATGAAGTTGAGGATTAAGGATGCCGAGGAGGATTCGGTACTGAAACTGGTTGCTTCAACCTTTGATTATGACAGTAATCAACTCAAAGAAGGAACCATGTCCACAGGCAAACGAATTATCACTTTTTCACAGGCGCTAAACCATAATACATTCCCTTTGGCTGAAATACTACAGCAGGCGCTTGAAATTGGTCAGCGGGAAATGAATAAACCCGTTGAAATTGAATTTGCCGTAAATCTCGATTTACCCAAAGGACAGCCAAAGGTTTTCAGCCTTTTGCAGATTCGTCCAATCGCCGGACGCGACGAAACCATAAACCTTAAACCCGAAACCATCATAAAGGAAGATACCCTTCTGATTTCAAATACCGCCCTTGGAAATGGGATTATCAAAGGGATTAGTGATTTTGTATATATAAAGCCCGATGTTTTCGACGCTTCAAAGAGCATGGAGATTGTACACCAACTCGATAAAGTTAATGAACGATTCGTTCAGGAAAAGAAATACTATGTGCTGGTTGGTCCCGGTCGCTGGGGATCAAGCGATCCGTGGCTCGGCATTCCGGTGAAATGGCCACAAATCAGCGCAGCCCGTGTGATTGTTGAATCGGGACTTGACCATTACCGGATTGATCCCAGCCAGGGAACGCACTTTTTCCAAAACCTAACCTCTTTCCGGGTTGGTTATTTTACAATAAATCCCTACATTCACGATGGGTTTTACGACATTGAATTTCTGACCGATCAACCTGCATTCTACGAAGATCAATACATCCGTCATATCCGCTTCGATCAGCCCATGCGCATTGCCATTGATGGGAAGAAGAATTTTGGGGTGGTGTTTAAACCTATCATCAAATGATAATCAGGCATATTGCCTTACCGCATCAGCAGTTATCGCCCCGTCGCATAAAATGACGAGTCGTTCAATAACGTTTCTCAACTGACGAATATTCCCGGTCCACTTCATCCCCTGAAGTGTAAGAATTGCATCGCTGGTGAGTTCTACCATCGCTTTGCCCATGTTAGTGCAACATTCCGTAAGAAAATAATTGGCGAGAACAGGTATATCATCAAGGCGGTTGTTAAGCGAAGGCACATCAATTATAATAACGCTGAGCCGGTGATACAGGTCTTCGCGAAAGGTTTTGATTCTGATTTCCTCTTCCAGATTTTTATTTGTAGCTGCAATTACGCGAACATCAACCTGAATATCCCGCTCGCCGCCAACTCTCGATATTTTATTTTCCTGCAATGCCCGTAATACCTTAGCCTGAGCCGCGAGACTCATATCTCCTATTTCGTCGAGAAAAAGAGTGCCGCCATTTGCCTGTTCAAAATCTCCTTTATGTTGTTTCATGGCAGAAGTAAAAGAACCCTTTTCATGTCCGAATAATTTGCTTTCTATTAATTCTGCCGGAATAGCAGCGCAGTTCACTTCAATAAACGCGCCATTTCCCCTGCGACTCTGAGCATGGAGGCGACGAGCTACCAGCTCTTTTCCTGTTCCATTTTCACCGGTGATGAGAACGCGGGCTTCGGTGGGAGCAACTTTGGCGATCATTTTTCGGATATGAAGCATCGGTTCTGAAAAACCGATCATCTCATAGTTGACGCCGATTTTTCTACGCAACATCCGGGTTTCATCAATCAGAGAAGATCTGTCGCGGGCATTTCTAAGCGTAACAAGCAACCTGTTTAAATCGAGTGGCTTGGCAATATAATCAAAAGCGCCTTTTTTAATAGCCTCCACGGCAGTTTCAATGTTTCCGTGACCGGAAATCATAATCACAGGCGTATCAGTAATCTCCTCGATATTAATTAGTACCTCAATGCCATCCATTTTCGGCATTTTTATATCGCAAAGAATGGCTTCATATTTATGGTTTTTAACCATATTAATTCCTTCTGAGCCATCACAGGCTTCATCAACTTCGTACTTTTCATATTCAAGGATCTCCCTCAAAGCGGTGCGAATGCTTTTTTCATCATCAATAACAAGAATTTTTGACATGCCGATTTTTTATGCAAACAGTTTAAATTATGACATTCTTATCGCAAATTCCAAATTCCAAAACCTTCGGGATTCTGTTGCAACGCCAATCTTTTCAATCTTTTCATCTTTTCAATCTATAATCATGTCATCCCCTAGAGGAAACTTATTGGCAACTTGACCTAAGGTGATAAGCAGTTAAAAAGTCCTTCTAATTAACAACATCAATTTTAATTGTGTCAATCCTCTTTCCGTTTATCATCCTGCATGTATAAATTCCGGGTTTAAGCAATGATGTGTTCAACTTTATTTCGTAACCGCCCGCGGAAAGTTCCTGGTCAACAAGCGTTGCAACCTGATTGCCTCTCATGTCGAATAATTCGAGTTTTACATTGTACCGTTCGGTTACATCAAACTTCACCTTCGTAGATTCTTTACAGGGGTTTGGATAGTTTTGCAACAAACCGGATTTCTGTTCACTGACCTGATGGTCGTTGATCCCGACAAAATAGACGCTTTCGGGAACATCCCTTACTATGCTGTCGCTTTCGATGGCAAAACACCGAAGTACGAGGTTCATATACCTATCGCCAAACATAATCCCTTTTTGAGGTGTGAAGTATGAGTTGCTTGCCAGCATTGGAAATTCGTTCGACAGGATTAGCAAAGTATCATGGTCAATGTAGGAAAGTGCGATTTCAGCCACCTGTTTGGTTGTATCGCACACAAACTCATTTCCTTTGATATGCTTCCACTTTCCTGACGGGTCGTTCAGGTTTCCCGTCAATAAATCTACCTGACTGATTCGTTCATTGGCGGTTTTTCTGCCGATTCTTTCAACCTTAAACGCTATTGTCGTGTGTCCGTTTTTGGCGATGGCAATATGCGGCAATTGCAGATGTGCGATCGGTTCCCTTAGCGCCTCGACGGTTTGTTCAGTACTCCAGCGTTTATTCTCACTATCCCAGGGCAGCAGGATTAATTTTTCATATTTAGGACCGCCGGGATCGTCCACGAATGTGGTTACTGCCACGACGCCCTTGCCGTTGTTGAATTTCATATCGAAATAATTGCAAAACTGGTTTCCCTGCATGGCGATGAGTTCGCTTGGCTCACTCCATAAAAATCCGTTGAATTCAGACGTCATCAGTTTTTTATCATCATGCCGGTCGCCTGTAGTGTTTATCCAGGCGATAATGGCTTTATCGGTTTCGGGAACTGCTATGGATATCTTCGTTTTTACGCCATCCAAATCCGTGATCAGCGCCGGCTCGGTAGCCAGCCAACGATCCTCCTGCTTTTCGAGTTTCACATACCATATTCCAGACCTGTGATTGTCAATATCCGCAACCTGCCATACGATCAAGGCTTTTGTTTCAGAAAGCGACATAATCAAAGGATTTGCTTCGGCGCGCCCGGAAGTAATTGTTAAAGTGTCGTCAATAACCCTATTCATCTGGACTACTTTTTTGCGTGGGATATCGTAAACGGCATACCAGATATCCTGCGCCTTCAGAAATTCCGGCAATACATTTGATTGCGACACTCCAAGTATCGTCTCGTTGTCGAATCTCGTTTGAGCCCAGCAAAGCAAAACCTGGTTGTTGGTTACGGCGTCCGACATAGGGTTGTTAATTCCATGTTTGTTAATTTCGATGTTAAAATTCTCCGAGAATTTCTTTGTTTCCGTAAGCATGTAAGCGAGTTTGGCTATTCTTTCCCCATACTTCGGTCCTCTCTCAATCCAGGTCAAAACCATGTTTTCGTCAGAGGATCCGATGGATTGATGAGGGGCAGGCTGCGACATTTTGGCAAACCCGCTAACCGGGACAATTTCACCGGATAAGTCACACCAGGAAGAGTTTGCAATAATGTTTGTATCTCGCGGATTTTTTTTGCCCAATGGCGGAAAACAGGGCGACATATCATCTCCCCATATATTTGCAGAGTAAAACAGATTTGGTCCCCAGAGATTCTTTTCATACCATCCCCAGAAAAGGTCAAGGTAAAATCGTCCATAAACCTGAAAAGCCGCCGATTTTAACGGTCTTGTGTTATTGGCTGGAATTGTAATATATGAATGTCCGTATCCAATCACTACCCGACCATCCAAACCGAAATATCCTGTTGCCAGTCCTTCAAAGAACTGCGCCCCGACCGAGAATTCCAAGCCATAAGCCCCTGAATAAAAATGGTAGGAGGCGCTGTTCTGATAAGCCTGCCCATGCGCCGGATTGGCGTCAACGATTAGGTTGCCAAAGGAACCCCAATTGCCGGAAAGCGTATCAACCATAATGTGCAGTCGCGAAGCGTATTCAAAATCTGCCGTCGCCGACAACTGAAACGATGGTTTGACCACAATGCTTGCCGGATCAACAATTGATGACATGTTGATCAACTGTCCTATTTTTTTGGCAATATTTTCAATTTTAAAAAGGTTTGATGTAACTGAGCCGCCGATTTTAAAATTCTGTGTTGCAATTAAATTGTTTTGCGCATCAATGCTGTATGAATCATTCATTGAAGCGTTAAACCCGAAATTGACGATACCGGGAATGCTGGCGCCCAAATTTGTCATCCCCTGGTAAAATTGGGGCGGTTGATTAAGTTCCAGGGTGTGGGCAGAAATGTCGTATTTCAGGTAAGCCTCGGCTGTGGGGCTGTTCAAAATACTTTTCGTCCCTCCAACCAAAGGGATCCATTCGGGTACATCAAGTTCAACAGAGTCGTTCACCAGCCAGTTTTTTTCAAAAGGCGTGGTAACTGAAAATGTAACAAAACCTCCGGATTGCGCGATATTGGTGAAATTGGCAGCAGGGATAAAATCAAACCAGGCAGGGCGGGTTTTATGGATGGTGATGGGATAAGGACCTTCAACTGCGGCGGGATGAATGTCCTGACCAAGATAATACTCAAGGTTCATGTTTGTAACCGGGGGTGAAAGGAGCGACATATCATATGTTACCGTCCATAACGTATCACTTACTTTAACCGCTTTGCACCTGCCAATCTGGTTATCAGCAACATCATAAAATATTGCCGCAATACTGTCCATGTCCGTCATTGGCTCCATTGACAGGTTAAAAGTATTTGGATGCTGCATGCAGCCGGGCGCAACGGCCTGGTCAAAAGGACCAAAATTCCCGTTCACCGTAGGCGGTACCATTGGATGGATATAAATCGGGATGGCAATTGAATTTTCGGAAATCTCCAGCGAATTGGTTGTAAAATACCCAGTTTCGAGACTTATATAACTGCCCGGCGGCGCATCGCCCATATCAATATCAAACTGACCAGAAAAGGATGAAGTTGTGTAGTTTACTGAATCGCTGCTGATTAATTCATGATCGAAGGTGAAAAAATTGTATTTGATGTAGTTTTTACTCCAGCCCGGTTGTGATGAGCCGGTATAATTCGTTTCAAACGAAAGGGTGTTCATCAATGAAATTCCCTGGTTAAAAAAGCCTTCCCCTTCCGACAGAAAGAAATTAAAAGTATGGTCGGGAAATGCTTCTGCAACAACGAAATTACCGAGCTGATAAGACGCGCCGGCAGCAGGTCCGAAGGGATAATTCACGGTTGCAAAAAAGGTATAAACGCCAGGTTGAAGCTCCGTTATATTGTTATTCCAGGTGACAAAGGAAATCTGGTTTGATAAAAACCATGCCGGGGCGCTACCGTTTACTGTCCCGGTATTTGAACCGGCATGGTCAACAATCGTATCGCCGGCGTTTTCATTGAATTTATAATACAAAACCTCGTCAGGATTGACTGATGATTGGTACTTGAATGTGTTGATCTCGGAATTATTAAGGGCGCGGTTCCAGATACTGATTTCACACAGGGAGCCGTCAAAATATTCTGAAACTGTTTCGGCGTCCGAATTATCTGAAGCGCCATTTCTGCCAATTATCCACCAGCCCTGATAAGAGGTAAGGCTGGTCAAATTCAGGCGTTGCGACAGGCTTCCGTCAACGTAGATCGAAGCATTCTGGTTATTGTCAACCGTTACCGCAACATGATGCCAGTTCCCGTCGTTGTTGATGTTCAAAGCAGACAACGTCTTAATTGAGCCGCCATCCAGGATATTAAATCTCAGGCTGCCATCATTTTCGAGAATAATTTCCCGGTCGTGGCTGTTAGTAGAACCGCCATTCTGGTTATCGGTAAAACCAATGATTTTGCCTCCCGTTCCAGTGGTCGTTTTCATCCAGAACATAATCGAAAAAGCTCCGGGAGCGCTGACCTCCTGAGTTGTTTGCACATAATTATCAGTTCCATTCAACGTAAGCGAATGATGGAAAGGAATACTGTTTGATGTAAAAGTCATTGTATCATAAACCTCAATTCCGTTCATCAGTCCCAGCGTGACTTTGCGGGTATTGTCGGGGAAGCCGGATACCGTTACCGGCGCGTAAGTTTTTCCCATTGTAGCCGGTGTACTGTAATAGGTATTCCAGTTGTACTGTGGCGTGGCAATAGGTTCGGGCGCGTACGATTGAAGGTTATAAACCGTTTCCAGAGCTATTCCTGTTGAAGGATGATAATATTCCCGGATTTTAAGTTTGCTGATATTATACGGAAGCGCTTCAACATCATATTCAAACAAAGTTTTTCCCGCAGTCGGGAAGTTTGTGCCCGAATCTAAGATAACGTTGTTTCTGTCAATGAAGAAATACCTGACAGAATCGGTATGAATGTTTGAAGAAAAAATTTTAATCGTGTCAACGGTTTTTTGAACTGTAGGAAATTGCGGAATAAAGTATGCCTTGTTTTTCAGGGAGCCAAAGTTGTTGTTGTAGCTTCTGTCGGAAATATAGTTCAGGCGGTTTCTCAGGTCGTCAAAATTCCAGTATCCTTCAAGCGGTATTTCCTGTAGCGGAGATCTCTGATAGTTATACCAGATTTCGTTTTCCGACAAAGTTTTCGACCAAATCCTTACCTCATCCATCGCGGTCACTAGTGAATAATTTCCGGGATTATTACCGCCCAGAATTAATGGCTGCGTATTCATAAACTGCCTCCAGTCAAGATATGTGTGAATAAAATCATAATCTCCGTCATCGAAAATTACGCCAGGAAGCGGTAACCCATCGAGATAAAATTTCCCGACAGGATAATTTCCGGTATTGTCATAAAAACAGGTAAAAGCTACATGACGCCATCCTTCTCCCATCAGTTGACTCAGGGATAATGGCACAGTCCACAAAACGGCATGGTTAATATCTGCCAAAGAAGAGACGCCGAAAAGCGCTCCATTTACATTCACTTCGATGTATAATTGCCAAACCGAATCAACGGTCATCAGGTTCATTATTTTGATATCCTGCGTAAGTCCCGTCAAATTGAATTTCATCCATGCTTCGATGGAGAAATTGCTTTCGAGAAGGTCAATGCTATACGGACCGGGGTAAATCGTTTTTATATGGTTGTCAATGTTGCGTTGACCGGGACCGTTCTGAATCAGGGCATGTTTAACGCTGTCAACGGCAAGGGCTTGTCCGCCTAATTGATTCTCGACAAAAACAGCCATCGAGTCTTTTACAACCAGACTGTCGGAAATACAGATCAGCTTTGGGCTTTGCGGCATAATCATCAATTCCTTATGAAATTCAAGCCCACTTTCAGGACCTCCCTGGCACCAGACCAGAACCCTCAGATATTTGGTATTCAGTGGGAGTTGGTCCATCCGTACATTTTTATAAACCGCTGAATCGAGCCATGTTCCCAGGGGCGCAGTCACTTTTGTTGAACAAACGATGACCGAATCAATAGTCATAATCTGAAATTCGATGGTATCGGTTCGCGGAGGCAGATGTTTAATAGTGAAATTATTGAACTGCTGCGGAACCGGATGCCATAAAGTATCAGAAAGTTGATAATCATTGGTTTTAAACGGACCGAAACCGGCGCTGGCATTCATTGTAACCGTATCGGGGTAAACGGTATATGGAATATTGTAAATGGCAATGCTGTCGATCTGATAATGAACTTCAATTGACAGTTGCGGCGAAAGCGGCAAGCCCATCGTATCTGATTCAAAACCCCATGAAGCTTCCTGAAGGTTTGAACCGGTTTCGATATATGATTTATTTATCTGCACGCCTTTTGAGTCAATCATTTTCATGATGATCTTCGACGTGTTCTGAGGAAGCTGATAAATAATAAAAAGATTCGACCGTTCCGAACCGAGCACAAAAGGTCCGTACCCGTTGAGGGAAGTTATTTTGATTGGTGGCAGGTATAGCGAATCGGTACCTGAATTGGCAAAAAGATATCCCGGGTTAAGTAACAAGAAAAAAAGTAACAGGGTGAATATCTGCCTGCAACATTCTGATATGCTGTGTTTCATGACATTTTACCGTTTTACTGTTTTACCATTTGAAATTTGTGTCCACTCCGAAAGCCACTCCACTGAAAGCAGCCCTGAAAGGGCGGTATCTTTTTGGCGTATGTAATTTTCATCTGTTAATGTTGCTTTATAATTTTTTCAGAATGGTCTAATCCTCCACCAGTGATTCTTACAAGGTAAATTCCATCCGGATGGTCGCCGATATTGACGGTGATGTGCGAATTTGCATGAATTCGCCTGGCAACCATCTCTTTTCCAAATAGATTGATGACTTTGACTTCCAAATTGCCCGGCAAGTCGCCAGAAACCTTTTCAATTATAAACTCACCGGTATTTGGATTGGGATATATTTTGAAACCCGGATCAGCGGACAATGCGGGAGAAACATTTTCCTCTTCAGATAAAGTTACCGGGGCCATAGGCGGGAATAATGAGCCGCAATATCTGCCTTTTGCGGTAATATAGCCCCAAAGATGACCTCCATTGGAAACCGAAGTACCCGGAAGAAATGAAATTTGTCTCCCGGCGATCAAAGTCGCGTTGCCGCCGCTGAGCACATTGAAGTAGGCGCCGTTCCCTGCCGCAGTTATATTTTGAGTCGCATTGTAGCAGGCGCTTTGTCCGCTTGAAACATTGATTCCCTGAAGAACCTTGATGGCAGGTATTCCATGCGGACCCAGTCCTGAGGGAGTGTATCCGTGGCAAACCGAACACTCGCTGAGGGTTCCTGCAAATCCCTGCAAGGCAATATTCTGAACATTGTCATTTGCCTGTGTCGTAGGTAAAATGGCATGGGGTGAATTGTGACAAGTACTGCAAAACAATCCGCCATGCCCTTTGGAGTTTTTGAAAAGTTTACCCGGTTCCTCCGCAAATTGGACTCCATGACAGTTTGCAGCGCCACATGATGGCTCCTGTAGCCAGGGCTGTCGTCCATTTTGTTCAATGCTTTTACCGACATTATAAACGCTTCCATGGCAGTCCTGACATTTTGTTATGGCGCCTGTACTTGTGTGCATCACGTCGCGCCAGCATTGGGTGTTTGGGCCTGGATGACATTTGTAGCAATCGCTGATGGCGCCTGTTTTTATAAATTCGCCATGTTTCATGTGTATGACCTGTGAAAACGGAGGAACTCCCGGTTGTCCCGTTGTGCCAAGCGCCGGATCTGAATGGCAATTGGCGCATAAGATCGGTTTATTGGCAATGTTGAATCCCGGAACCTGCTCATGCTGGTTAAGAATCGCCATTTCGCTGACATGACAACCTAAGCTTACACAATTGATCTCATGCGAAACGGGAATCACACTCTGAGTGGAGGCGATCAGTGTTCCGCCAGGTAAAAACGCCTTGATCATGGTCAACTGATAGGGATATTGAATAGTCGTTGAACCATCTGTATAAGCCGTTATCGGGATACCGGTTGCATACTGGTAGTTGAGGGCGTCGCTTTTCGCCATTGTACCGGTCATTGCAAAACCCGCCAGACCAACATCGGGAGGAAGAACCACCCCAAAAAGATGCAATGAATAATCCCAGAAATTGGTTTTTCCGACGGAATGGGAGTTCCCGGGAATTTCATACGTGACATAAATCCCGCTTGAGCCCGGCATCGCCACAGGCAAATGGGTGGAATCGCCTTTTTTGATCACGTGTACCGTCTGATTATTGTACGGCGGTAAAATACACATGTTGGCGAACTCAAGGTTGGCGCAGTGCATCCCCAGGTCATTCCAGGCAATTACTATGTATTGATCAGTTAAGGGACGGTCTTTTTCATCTGGTTTAAAAGACATGAAAATTGCCGGGATGACTGCAATGGAGATAAGAGAAAGAATAATTTTTTTCATACGGTCAGAATTTATTTATCGGTTTACAATAACTTTCTAAGATATATAAAATATTCGATATGTTGTACTGTTAAATTAACTTATTTTGCAACAACCATTTTCCGTGAAACACTTCCAAAGGAAGAAATAAGGCGATAGTAGTAGATCCCATCCCGGAGGTGACCGGTCGCCACGGATATCACATGAGATCCTGCCGGCACAAATTGATCCAGTAAAACTTTTACCTGTTGCCCTTCCTGACTATAGAGAATGAGTTGCAAATGTTCATTCTCTGCATTGGTAAATTTTATATTTGTGGAAGCTGAGGCGGGATTTGGAAAATTCTGACCCAGCGCCTTCTTATCAGCAGCCTTGTGATCGCCGATTCCGACCGGGTTATAATAGCATGAGAAAATTCCATTCCCCTGCGTGGCAACCATCACCCAACCGTCGGTACTGCGGGCGTCAATCATATCTACAATGCTTCTGCCGATCATATCCGGACTTTCCTGCTGCCAGATTGTTTGTGCGCCATTCAGATTTGCGGTGGAAAAAAGACCAGCCGAAGTTCCGGCAAAGTATATTGTGCCTCCATTATAGTTAAGAACTTTGAGCCAGCGAACCGATGGTCCGCTTCCGCTTCCATCCTGATACTCCTCCAGGTTCCCACCAACAGATTCCCAATTCATCCCTCCATCGGTCGAATGAAAAATGCTTTGAACGTTATAGTTCGAGAATACCACAAAACAGTTATCTGCATTTGCCGGATCGGCTTCAATGCAGGCGACAAAGCCATCAGCCGGGAATCCGGACCCCGTAATATCCACCGCTGCAGGATTACCCGTATTGGCTTGGTTCACACGAAAAACCTTACCGGTATATGTCCCGAAATAAACCCTGTTAGCAGGGACCCTGGAAACGGTGATCGAAATGATAAAATCCTGATACCCTAAATCAACATTGGACAGTTCAGTCCATCCTGTATTAAGTTGATTGGTGTCAAAAGCAGCGGCAGCCATATTTGATTTCCGCCAGAGATTATTTTTCTGTGGAAAATATAAGGTATTGTTGTCATTTGGATCCAGGGCATAATTTGTATAAAAGATAAAATTGCTGTC
>JAPLDO010000103.1 GCA_026391715.1 Bacteroidota bacterium | reverse complement strand
TTAGAATTGAGCGTCCTGTTTTTTTCCATGCGTTGAGTTATTTATATAGGAAAACACCTTCGTTGCTATTGCCATCGTTCAATTTACAATTGAAAGTTTCTGTCATAATCTCCTTAAAACTCTTGGGATTCAGATACTTTGCAGTTACTTTCACCGTGTTGTCGGCGTTGACCCGAACCTTTCCGTAATTATATACAAACCCTTTCCCAATGGGGTTCTGGATCAGTTCAGAATTGGCAAACACGACAAATGCTAATTTATTATGCACGGCGCCGGCAGCGAAATGCTCATAAGTAGCGATGTTCATTCCCGAGGCGGCATCCGGAATGGCGGTTTGGTCAGCCTCTTCCGGCGGCCTGGTACATCTGGCATAATGGATAACTACCCTTACCCTTGCCCCGGCATTCAGCGAGGCCATGAGATCGTCGAAAGTTGTAATTTTAGTGGTTTGTGCAATGGCAAACTGGCAGACCAGAAATAACGAGAGCAGGATGGGATACTTCATCTTCATAGATAACAAAGCTATTTTTTACTTTTCTTATTTTCGTTGGTAGAATCCGGGTTGGTAGAAATCAAAAAGATATGATTCCTGATTTGGATAATCTTTTGCAAGATACCGGTTTTATGGGAAATAAACCAGATAAAAACACTGTCCTGTAACTTTTTTATGTATACCCATTCTAATTTCAAACTTCCAGACCTTACCGCAAACTAATTTGTCGCTAATTTTTGAACGCACTTCAAAACATCTTTGCCACTTTGAACAGAAACTGTGTTTGAACAATTTTGTAAGGATCCATCAATCTATCCTCGTCAACAAATCAAAAATCAGAAAAATTCGAAAAGGTAGCAGGGAATTAATTCTTTCGGATGGTACGATTCTCGAAATTGCCCGCGATAGGAAAAGCGAGGTTTTGGCAAGTACCCCATTTGCCAATTAACAATAATAGGATTAACTTTACCAATTGAATTTGTAAAAGAATTGATAATGACAAAAGAAATTGCACCCGAAAACCTCTATTCCAGAATTGCCGGACTTTTACAGGCGGCAAAGCAAAATGTTGTTCGCGCCGTAAACCAAACCATGGTTTACACATATTATGAAATCGGGCGGATGATTGTTGAAGACGAACAACAAGGAAAAGAACGAGCCGAGTATGGGATGCAGATATTAGAAGATTTATCTTTGAAGCTAACCCGCAATTTTGGCAAAGGGTTTTCTATTGTCAATTTGCGATAAATGAGGGCATTCTATCTTGCTTATTCAATTCAGCAGACGATTTCTGCTGAATTACAATCTGGTGAAATGAAGAAAGTAAAATTTCCGCAACGCCTTTGCGGAAATTCAATCTGTCAAGGTTGCACTACCTAAAACTGATGCGGATTGAAAATCACGGAGAAAGGGATTTTCTTAAACTTTTAGATCACAATTAAACATGAACCTGAAAAAGAATAATTGGACAGAAGTCCTGATTTTGTTGATGTTGAAAGTTACACATCCACAACCAGTAGCTCAAGGGCAAAGGCATGTAGGCATCCGGTTGATTCGAATAATTCAAATCACCTTCTCAGGAAAAAGTCAAATTTTTCAGACGTCACCAGTTCGAAAGTGTGATTTGGGTAAGCATTTGCAAAGGGAAGCGGAATTCTTGCTTTCGCTGAAGCGCCCCATTTAAATTCAAAGGTATTTATTGTGCCATCCCGCTCTTCAATATAATCTATCTCCTGCTGATGGTGTGTGCGCCAGAAATATCTGTTTGCATTTTACCCATTGTATTGCAAAAATTTCATTCGTTCGCTTACCATGTAGTTCTCAAATAATACACCCTTATCCGTTCGCAGGTTTAACGGGCTGAAATTGTTGATGAGTGCGTTTCTGATTCCGTTGTCGAAGAAATATATTTTCTGTGACTTTTTGAGCTCGTTTCTAATTCTACTTTGGTAAATCGGGTTCATAATATCGATTGATATCCATTTGTCTTTGCCTATGCCTTTTTTCCAACTGTTCTCCACGGTTTTCATTGTAGTCATCGGCAAACTTTGATCGTATTTCCTTTGCAATCAGAA
>JAPLDO010000163.1 GCA_026391715.1 Bacteroidota bacterium | reverse complement strand
GTGTATTCACCGTCATAAATCTTATTGCTGGTGAGTTGCTCTCCAGCAGAGCTCACGTCCTCTTCAGATTTATCATACAAAGTTAAAAAAATAAAAAATAAATCGCCAGCCTCTTGTTTTACAACATAGAAGGGGTGACATTATTCTTCATAATACATGCTTATGCAAACTTAGGTCAACTAGTTTTATGGAGACAACCAGTTTATTTTTTAAAAACATGGAACTTGGAATTTGGAATTTGGAATTTGGAATTTGCAAAATCCCCCTTCATCTTATTTATAAACCACCAGAATTTCTTTTGTCTTCCCCGTAATTCTGTATCGGTGATCAATCCGGTAACCGATAACCCAAACAATTCTATCGCCGCTGCATAGCAACCAGGTTTCCTCCTTTTGTTGCGCTGTAAATTTCTGATCAATAAAAAAATCGCTGAGTTTCTTTTTTCCTTTCATCCCAAGGGGGTGAAAAATATCGCCATTCTGCCATTTTCGAATGGTTAGTGGAAATTCCAGTTTGTTGTAGTCGAAACTTGCGATTTCGGGGTTATCGGGAATCTTGTATCCGCAAGGGTTTGTGATATGGTTGAATTGGAGATGGAATGAACCGGCGACCAAGCCTGCGGAAAATTGAGTGGCGTTCGGTTGGATAATTAACCGGTTTCTTTCTTTGGTCAGAATATACGTTGAGGATGTAAACCTTTTTTCTTCAGGTTTATCGAGACATTCTAAAAGGCTTGCTACCTGACTTTCATTAAAACCAAAAGGCGATAACAGAAACCATGCGAAGGCGCCTGGTTGAGGCGAGGCAAGAAGTAACTTTTTATCAACGATGGTTGTTTCATCCTTAACCTGAATTGCCTGTGATTTCGAATGATTCAGGGTTTGTTCAGCTATCTGTTCATAGTCGTAGATTTTTCTGATTGTTTGCGTTAAACTCTCAGTAAATTCGGGATTAATCGAACAAAAAGCAGGCAGTATCTCATGCCTGATTTTATTTCTCAGGTATTTGATCTCATTGTTGGAAAGATCTTCACGGTAGGCAATTGAATGTTTCTTCGCATACAGCGCTATTTCATTTCTGCGAGAAAACATCATTGGACGAATTACCTTTTCATTTTTCACCGGAATCCCATGAAAACCGGCAATACCGGTTCCGCGGATGAGGTTAATGAGGAAGGTTTCCGCCTGATCGTCGAGATGATGAGCGGTGGCAATATATTGATATCCATTCTTCGATCTGATCTCCTCAAACCATTTATACCTCAATTCGCGTGCAGCCATTTGAATAGATATACCATTTTTTCCGGCATATTCCTTCGTGTTGAATTTTTCCGAATAAAAATCTACTCCAAAATCTCCGGATAGATTTGCCGCAAACCGCGCATCCTCGTCGCTATCCATGCCGCGTAAACCGAAATTGCAATGGGCAACGGCGAAACTGAATCCTGCCTTAAAAAACAGGTGCGCCATCACTGTTGAATCAAGCCCGCCGCTCAAAGCGAGCAAAACCGGTTTACCAGGCGCAAATAGTTTTTGAGAATCTATAAACTGGATGAATTTTTTAAATAACATGCCACGAAATTATCACTAAAATTGCAAGTCCAAACAATGAAACAAACAAAAGCATAGTTTTTATTCGCATGAGCTGGCAGTTCACGTACATTACCTGGATTTATGTTGTTACGGCAGTTGTCTGTCTCCAGTTGCTGTTTTTTGTTTACAACATGCAGAAGATCAAAGGACGAACCGAATTTCAGTGGCTGATGTTACTGGCAGCTTTCTGGTCTTTTGTTCTGATATTTGAATCGGCAGCCCCTTCCATTTCCACTAAAGTAATTTGGTCGCAGTTTGAATACTTTGCCAATATGGGTATTCCGTTGCTGTTTCTTCGGTTTATTCTAACGTATGATATTGATCGGTCAACCTGGCTGAAAAGGTATTACTGGTTTTTCTGGATCATTCCAGTCGTAACGATTATCTTCGTTTTTACCAACAGGTTTCATCACCTGATCTGGACAGGGTTTTCCTGGAGTCCTGCCGGGCATAATATTCTTGTTTATCATCATGGCGCGGGTTTTTTCGTCGGCATGGCTTTTTCACTTGGATTAATCATTTTCTCGGAAATTTTATTGATCCGGATAGTCAGTAAACGAAAGGATTATTTCAAGTCTAAACCAAAGTATTTGTTCACCGCCTCAATGGTTCCATTACTTACGGCTACTCTATATACGCTCGGATTAAATCCGTTGGAAGGATTAAACATTGCGCCGATGGGAATGTTGTTCTTTGGATTGATTTTTTTAAGCGGTTCCGCCCGTGAAAATCTGTTCGACCTTATTCCGTTCAGCCATCAGTTGATGATTGAGAAAATGGGCGACGGGGTAATTGTTCTCGACAAATACGGGAACATCCTTGACATAAGTCCGCCCGCCCTTACGTTACTGAAACTCGACCATCAGCCGGTCGGTAAGCAGGTCGGCGAGGTTTTGCCATATCTGAATCAGGTTGTTGATTCAGCGACAGATTCGGATGAACTTCGCATTGAAATCTTGCTGGTAAATCCCGATCCGGTATGGATAGAAACTTACCGGTTTCCGCTCAGAGATTCAAAAGGCGGTTTTCTGGGAAATTTATTGATGCTTCATGATATCTCTAACAGGAAAAAGAGTGAGGTTCAGTTGAAAAAACTTGCAGATGAACTCACCGAGTTGAATAGCATGAAAGACAGGCTATATTCGGTGATCGGACACGATTTACGCAGCCCATTCAATGCCATTTTAGGTTTTTCTCAGTTACTCGCCGATTCTTACGATGAGTTTTCTGAAACAGAGCGGAAACAATTCGCCCTCAATATTAATATGGTTGCCAGCAATACTTATGATTTACTGGTGAACCTTCTTGAATGGTCGTCAACTCAGGTGGGAAAAACAACCTTTTCTCCCGAACCCATTAATCTGCACTATCTAATTGACAATACTTTCCAACTGTTGCAGTTTAATGCGTTGGGAAAAGGTATTAAACTGATTAACTCAGTTGCGCCAGAAATGATGATAACTGCCGACAGGAACATGTTTTTGGCGATTATCAGAAATCTGGTTTCGAATGGAATAAAGTTTTCATCAAACAAAAGCAGCGTTGAAGTTTTGGCGCTTGAACGTGGAAACATGGTTGATATTATTGTCGCCGATACAGGTATTGGACTGACGGCTCAAATGACAGAACAGCTATTTCATATCGAAACTCTGATAACGACAAAAGGCACAGCCGATGAAAAAGGCACAGGACTCGGTTTAATTCTGTCGAAAGATTTCGTTGAGCGCCACGGCGGTAAAATCCGGGTGATGAGCGAACCAGGACTTGGCAGCAGATTTATTATAACAATACCGGTAAAACCTGTGCAAACCTGACCTGAATTATAAGTCTGCTACGAAAATCGGATAGAATAATTATCAGTTAAATCTCTACTTTCTATAGTTTTTCTTTGAGATTTGAAACCTGGAATTTGGGACTTTGAATTTTGTAAATGTGCGGGTTTTCCCGTTTTGAGTATAAATACTTATTAGGATATGATGCGTTTTGGCGTGATGTGTTCAGGAACAGTTTTCCAGCAATGGCAGGCAAATGCCATCATGGAACTGAAGAAGCATGGTCATCAGCCGGTTTTGTTAATCACCGATTGCCGGGAAGTCCTGCCAAGGGGATTGATCCGCCGTTTCATCAACAAAAATCTGCATACCCTGTTATTTTCAGTTCTCGAAAACCGTTTTTTTTCTCCTTCAGCGAAACGCCTGGTTTCAATGGAATCGGAACTTGCCGGAGTTGATGTTTTACCATGCAGGGTTGATCAGAAGGGCTATTCGGAACATTTCCGTGAATCGGATATTTCAATAATCCGCAGTTGTCGCCTCGATTTTATTCTCCGATTCGGATTCAATATTATTCGCGGAGATATTCTCGAAACTGCGAAATTCGGGGTATGGTCGTTTCACCATGACGATGAAATGAAGTATCGCGGCGGTCCGGCAGGTTTCTGGGAAATTTATCATGACGATCCGGTTAACGGGGCAATTCTCCAGCGGTTAACGTCGAAACTTGATGGAGGTATCATTCTCAGAAAGGGTTATTTGAAAACACTAAGTCATTCCTGGACTGGAAATCTTCAGCAGCTTTTAACCGTAACCTCGATGTGGCCTGCGCTGGCGGCTGACGAATTATCGGGTTTGCCTGATGATGAAGATTCAGCAACCATGAAGATCAGTTCAACCAATGCCAGAATTTTTAAGGTTCCCGGAAACCTGCAAATGATTCTTTTTTTATGGAAGTTGTTCAGGAACCGGATCTCATTTTATTTCCACGAGTTCATCAAAGCCGAGCAATGGAATGTGGGGATTGTTGCAAAACCGATACATGAGATTGCCCAAGGCGACGATTTTCTAAAATCAGGCGAAATTACCTGGATGGCAACGCCGGAAAAACATACATACTACGCCGACCCTTTTGGTTTTGTAATTGAAAATAATCTTTATGTTTTTCTCGAAGTTTTCAGTTATAAAGAGATGAAAGGGCGTATTTCTGATTTCATTTTCTATATTAACCCCGACAGGAAACTGCCGCCCCATCAGGGTAGCTGGAATCCGTCGGGGCGAAGGAATCCCATCAGGGTAGGGGAGGAGACCGGGCATTTATCATATCCTTTTATTCTGGAATTTCAGGGAGAACGCTATTGTGTGCCCGAATCAAATGCAGCCGGAAAAATATGCCTGTACCGGTTTGACTTTCAGAAATTGATATTCAGTGAGGAAAAAGTGTTAATTGCCAATGTGGACGCCGTTGATCCAACTCTGGTATTTTATCGCGATTTGTGGTGGCTGTTTTTTACAGATCGGTTATTTTCCAACACGCATCTGAATCTCTACTATTCCGATAGACTTAATGGAGATTACAAACCGCATTGTCTAAATCCTGTTAAAATTGATATACGGTCGGCGCGTCCCGGAGGAACTCCTTTTATTCATGAGGGAAATCTTTACCGTCCATCGCAGGATTGTTCAAAAACTTATGGCGGCAGGGTGATCGTCAATAAAGTTTTGCATATAACTCCTGAGATATTTGAAGAAGAGATTGTCAGAGCTGTTGAACCTGCGCAAAACAGCCATTATCATCATGGGCTTCATACATTATCTGGAGTTGGAGATTTGACCCTGATTGATGGTAAAACTTATCGGGCAAACTGGTTTTATTTTGTTAATCAGTGTCGGAAAAAATTCCTTGCCAAAACCAAACAGCGTGTATAAAAAAATCATCGGAACGCTTGGAACCCGTGTTTTGGGAGCCATTCTGTCGTTTTCAACATGGATACTCAACGCCCAATATCTCGGAGCGGAGAAGTTAGGGACGATTAGCCTGATGATTTTTTCAGTGGCTATTATTCAGTTGTTAACAAATTTTTTTTCCGGCGCCGCCCTGATTTACCAAACCCCGCGGGCAGGCGTTTACCGGCTGTTGATCCCGGCTTATATCTTTACGCCGATTATTACGGTTGCCGGCAGTTGTCTTCTGTTTTTCGTAGGGACTTTATTTCCGATACTGGAAATTCCGAAGGGTTACTTTGCGGCAGTGTTAGCGCTGGCGTTGATAATGTCATTTACATCAGTAAATTATATGTTGCTGCTGGGGCTTGAAAAGGTAAATGGGTTCAACCTTTGCAATCTCATTCAAGCCATAAGCTTAATGTTGCTTTTGTTGTTTTTTTTATTTGGCGTCAGGATACATGAGGTGATGACCTTTTATTGGGCAATTTTTATTTCATACATCATTGCTTTTATAATCAGCGTTTACATGCTGGCGCCATTCATCAGGCAGGTTCCTTTAACGGGAATGCGCAACCTGATTGGGGATATTCTCAGGTTTGGCGCTTACGTTCAATTTGCAAACTTCTTTCAAACTATGAATTATCGCCTTAGTTTGAAGTTCGTCGACCTGTTTGCCGGAAGGGCTGCCGTTGGGGTTTTATCACTCGGAATGCAACTGGCAGAAGGTTTATGGCTGATTAGCCGGAGTATCGGAACTGTTCAGTATTCAAGGTTATCGAATGAGATGAATTACGACTATTCCGTTAGATTATCGCTCACATTTGCCAAGATATCATGGGTTGTAACCGCTCTTGCCATGACCTTATTGCTGTGCATTCCGCAGATTGTTTTTACATCGCTGTTTTCAGCGTCCTTCCGCGAAGTAAAACCGGTTATCGCATCGCTGGCTTTTGGGATAGTGATGTTGAGCGTTTCAATAATCCTCAGCGGTTTCTTTTCAGCCATCAACAAGCCCTGGTACAATACCGTCGGATCAGCCGTTGGGCTGGTTTTTACAATAGCCCTCGGACTAATACTTGTTCCCCGGTACGGAATAATTGGAGCCGGGATTTCAGCGAGCGTTTCCTACACTTTCATCACGCTGTTCCAATTTATTGTCTTTTCAAGGATGACAAAACTCACCTTGCGGGATTTTATGCTTACCCGAAGCGAGATAAGACTACTTATCGGCGAACTGAAAAAAATATCGCGATAATGTTTTGGAAATAAGTCCAATTGGTGTTTTCTGTAATTATTTTTATGAGTATCCGGTTGGTTACTTAATTTGCATATTTAATGACGCCATGCTATTTTATCAATGGAGTATGGCAAATTGGAATGAGCAAGCCAGAATTGTTTTTAGCATTCCGTCTCCGCGGGGCTGTTAAATAATTTTAAAAGGTGAAACCGTTTTTAGATATAGCCAAAGCCGTTTTCTGTTCAACATCAAATTTGCTGTATCTTTGCACTTTAAATATTCAAACCATGGAAAACGAAAACACAGCCGAAGAACCTGTTGTACCATACAACCAGCCGCTCGATTTTCAGCAGGTTTGGAGGATGTTTCAGGAAACTGACAAGAAGTTTCAGGAAACCGACAGACAATTAAAAGAGACTGACAGAATTCTTACAGAAAAGTTTTATGAGACCGACAGACTTCTCACAGAGAAGTTTCAGGAAACTGATAAACAGTTCAAAGAAACTGATAAACAGTTCAAAGAAACTGATAAACAGTTCAAAGAAACTGATAAACAGTTTAAAGAAACTGATAAACAGTTCAAAGAAACAGATAGACAGTTTAAAGAAACTGATAAGAAAATACGAAAGCTCGACCAATTGTTTACATCTCAGTGGGGCAAACTGGTTGAATCGCTTGTTGAAGGGGATTTGATAAAATTGCTGAAAGAAAAAGGCATCGGGGTTGAACGCACCTTACGACGGTCAAAGGGAAATCATAAAGGTCAGAATTTTGAGTACGATATTATTGCCATAAACGGCGCCGAGATTGTTATAGTCGAAGTTAAAACCACGCTCAGGCCTGATGATGTTGATGATTTTCACGAAAAATTATGGAAAGCTAAAACCTATATGCCCGAATACCACGACAAGATTGTTTACGGCGCAATGGCGTTTATTACAGCCGATGGCTCCACCGACCGAATGGCTGAAAAACAGGGTTTCTTTGTTATCAGAGCTACCGGAAACAGTGCGTCAATTTTAAATGAGCCTGGTTTTAAGCCGAAGCCGTTTTAGAGCAAAGTAAAATATTATTGATTATCTCAAAAAAAATTCCGAATTTTGCACCCTTTTATTAAACTAAATCAATAATTTAACCAATTAAACAATGCCAACTAAAATCAGATTACAGAGAAGAGGTAAAAAAGGACAAGCTTTTTACCACATTGTTATTGCGGATGGTCGTGCACCACGTGACGGAAAGTTCATAGAACGTATTGGCATCTACAATCCTATTCCCAGACCGGCTGAGATCGAAATCAACTTCGAAAAAGCCCTCGACTGGCTGCAAAAAGGCGCCCAGCCTACTGATACCGTAAAAGCTATCCTCGCTTATAAAGGCGTCATCTACAAAAACCATCTGATAAAAGGCGTAGCGAAAGGCGCGATGACTACAGAGCAGGCTGAAACCAAATTTCAGGCATGGATTGATGAGAAAAACCTCAAAATCTCCAGTAAAAGAAATGAAATTCTGCTTGGACTCAAAGATGCAAATAAGAAACGCCACGAAAACGAAGTCAAGCTGAACGAAGAAAAATCGGAAGCAATAGCGAAAAAACTGAATAAAATTCGCCTCGACGAAGTCGCCCAGGCTGCCGAAGCTGCACATGCTGCCGAAGTTATCGCTGAAACTAATGCTACTGAAATTACAGAACCCGCAAACGAAGCCTAACAGTTGGAAAAATCCCGCCTGATTCCATAATTCATGCTTAAGGATGACTTTTATTACCTTGGAAGAATTCTTAAGACTTATGGTAACAAAGGTCAGGTAATGATTCATCTCGATGTGGATGACCCTCTGGAATACCTTCAAATGGAATCCGTTTACCTTGATCTGCATGGTGAACGGATTCCGTTTTTTATTGAATCTGTGGAATTAAAACACAACAACAAAGCTGTCCTTGCATTTCAGGATTTTACCTCCAATGAAGATTCCGAATGTCTTGCCGGACTGGAAATGTATCTTCCAATATCCAGCCTCCCGCCCCTTTCTGGCAACCGGTTTTATTATCATGAGATTACAGGGTTCAAAGTTATTGACAGTGTTTATGGCGATATAGGCGTTGTGGAAAATGTTCTTGAACTTCCCCATCAGGCGCTCCTGCAGATAAATAATGGCGGAAAAGAGATACTTATCCCGGTCGTTGACGAAGTAATCAGCCAGGTCAACAGAGAGCAAAAAACATTGAATATTAAAGCCCCGGAAGGCTTGATTGCTATTTATCTCGACTAATTAAATGGGATTCCGCTTTCAGCAATTCGAAGTAGAAGACACACAAAGCACCATGCGCATTGGCTCTGATTCGATGCTTCTTGGCGCCTGGTCAAATCCAGGGACAATAAGCAGAATCCTTGATATTGGAACTGGTTGCGGGGTATTGGCGCTTATGATGGCACAGAAATCCACCGGGATTATAGACGCTATCGAAATTGACAAACAATCAATTAATGAAGCGGTATCGAATTTTCTGAATAGCCCCTGGACATCCAGAGTTACTCCCATTCATGACGATGTTGCTGTATATTCAAGGCACACAGAAACCCGCTATGATTTCATCATTTCCAATCCCCCGTTTTTCAATAATTCATTAAAATCGCCGGAACTGCGAAAAAACCTGGCACGCCATGATACCAAGCTTTCCCATGAAGAACTGATCAAGGCTGTAGACCGGTTATTATCAAATACGGGTCGCTTCAGTACCATTTCTTCCTGCCAACATAATATCTGGTTTCATCGGGATGTGCGAAAAGCATAATCTATACGCGATGCGCCGAACCGATGTTTTCCCAAAACCTGACTCAAGGGTAAAAAGGGTATTGATGGAATTTTCCCGTAGCAGTAAAGCCATCCCAATACACTCGGAAATGGTAATTAGAACTTCAGAAGACAGGTTTTCAAACGAATATTTGAAAATGACAGTCGCTTATCATCAGTTTTAATTTCTATTTTTGCAGAAGTATGAATAACTGCATTGCAAGCCAGCGTAACAGACTTTGTATCCCATGTGAATTTCTTTATGACTACTATGCGGACTATTTTGCCGATACTTTTTCCGAAAAAGCTGAAGCAAATCACGCGATTAAAATTCAACATCTTCCAAAATGAAAATGTACGATCTTTATCTTCACGCCATCACGGTATTCATGGGTTTTTTCGCCATGCTCAACCCTATTGGAAATATCCCGGTTTTTCTGGGAATGGTCCAGGATTTTGATAAGAAAACGCAGAACAGGGTCGCCTTCAGGGCAACCTTGACAGCTTTTACCATCATTACAATCTTCAGCGTTTTCGGACATATTATTTTCAGGGTCTTTGGAATTACCGTTCCTGCATTTCAGATTGCCGGCGGAATTATCGTCTTCATTATCGGTTTCCAGATGCTCAATTCAAAGGAGAACCCAATTCATGCACAAACGCCCGACGAGAAAGAACAGATGCAGCAGATTGCTCACGATATGGCTATCACTCCACTTGGGATACCGCTGTTGGCTGGACCCGGCACAATTTCAACCGCCATGAATTTTGTAGGCGCTGAAAAATCCCTTTCCAATGTTATTATGGTTGTTGTTATTTTCGGATTGATGTGCCTGATCACCTATTTTCTCTTTATTTCTTCAAGGGTGATCGCCTCCAGAATCAACCCAGGTATGCTGAAGGTGGTTTCCAGAATTATGGGACTTATCCTTGCCGTTATTGCCGTACAAATGTTGATCAACGGTATTGAGGGTACTATTGATATCTTCAATTTGCCTGCAAAATGAAAATATTCCGCATGATTTTGCCGCTGATTATTGTGGTTTTTTCATCTTGTCAGCAAATCAATACGACTTACTGGCCAAACGGAAATAAAAAATCCGAAATTTCAATGAAAGGCAAAAACTACCATGGAACCGCTACATTCTGGTACGAAAGCGGCAGAGTGCAAACATCGTGTAACTATGAAAATAATAACCTTGAAGGATTGCTTATTTCAAGGTACCCATCAGGAAAAATGCAGGCAGAGCAAAATTATCGCCTCGGAAAACTCAATGGAACCGTTAAAGAGTTCGACCCTGATGGAAGGTTGGCTTCTGAAATTAATTACCGGGATGGGGTTTTACATGGCAGTTATACGGAGTATTACCATGGTAAAGCGCTAAAACTAGAGGGAAAGTACATTGATGGAAATCATCAGGGTACATGGCTTTACTACAATGAGTCGGGAATGATTATCGGCGAAGGAGTTTTTGTAAATGGAACAGGATTGCAAAGATCTTTCTATGAAAATGGAAAAACCAAACAGTCAACGCCTTATGTTTCTAACCGCAAACATGGCAATGAAATATGCTATCGAAACGATGGAACCATTGAGGTGATAAATAAATACCTTGAAGGTAAACTGGTTGAAAAAATATCCGGGAATCCGAACAAAAAATAATTCTCTGGTTTTGTTTGGTTAGTCAGAATGAACTCTGTAATTTTGCACCTGTTATAAAATTCACATTGTTATAATGTTACAATTTTAACTATAATATCATAACTGGTCATTAACATTAAAAACTGAATCAACATGAATTTAGAGAAAATCATGAACGACCTGGAGAAAAAGCATCCGGGTGAAAATGAGTACCTCCAGGCAGTTCGGGAAGTACTGGAATCAATTGAAGAGATTTACAATGAGAACCCTCATTTTGAATCGGCAAACATCATTGATCGTATTGTTGAGCCTGACCGCATTTTAACATTCAAAGTTTGCTGGGTTGACGACAGCGGCAAGGTACAGGTTAATCTGGGCTACAGGGTTCAGTTTAATAATGCGATTGGTCCATACAAAGGCGGATTACGATTCCACCCCAGTGTGAATTTAAGCATCCTGAAATTCTTAGGTTTTGAGCAGATTTTTAAAAATAGTCTCACAACTCTTCCAATGGGTGGCGCTAAAGGCGGTTCGGATTTTGATCCAAAAGGAAAATCAAATGCCGAAATTATGCGTTTCTGCCAGTCGTTCATGCTCGAACTCTGGAAACTCATTGGTCCCGAAACTGATGTACCTGCAGGAGATATTGGCGTAGGTGGTCGTGAAATCGGTTTTATGTATGGTATGTACCGCAAACTTGCCCGCGAAAATACCGGCGTCTTAACAGGCAAAGGTCTGAACTGGGGCGGCAGCCTTATCCGTCCAGAAGCTACTGGTTTCGGCGCCGTTTATTTTGCTAAAGAAATGCTTGCTACCAAAGGCGAATCATTCAAGGGAAAAGTAGTTGCTGTTTCAGGTTTTGGAAATGTTGCCTGGGGCGCTGCCATCAAAGCTACCGAACTTGGAGCAAAAGTTGTTACAATTTCTGGTCCTGATGGATATATCTATGATCCTGACGGTATTTCTGGTGAAAAAATTGATTATCTGCTCGAACTTAGAGCATCGAACCAGGATATCGTTAAACCCTATTCTTATGAATTTCCCAATGCGCAATTCCATCAGGGAAAACGTCCATGGGAAGTGAAATGCGATATCGCGCTCCCTTGCGCAACCCAGAATGAGCTTGGCAAGGAAGATGCCATGAACCT
>JAPLDO010000062.1 GCA_026391715.1 Bacteroidota bacterium | reverse complement strand
ACGGCGCGATTGGAGAGGTTTACTTATACCAGGGAGATAAGTTTATTACGCGGGCGTCGAAAATTGAACGCTATCAGAGATCGAAAGCTGAGCGTACCGACGAGGATGAACGAATCAGGACAAACCAGGCTAAACGCAGCGCGCACTTCTATAAAATGGAAAAGGATGCAATGTCCAAACACATTACGCGCAATTTGGCGGTGATCAAATCCGAACCCGACATTTTTAAAAACATAGTCGCCGAAATAGTGAAGCAGCCAGAACCAAAATCGGACACTACCAATGCCGATATTGAAAATGACATAGAATATTACACGAGTGCAAAGTATAAAAAAAGAGCAATTACAGACATTTAACATTAACCCTTAAAACACCAACAAACATGAAAATCACATTAGATTTTAACCCAAACGATGAAATGTCCGTCAGGGCTGCATCGAGATTATTTCAGGAACACATTGACAAGCTGTTTGGCGAGCCAAAACATGCAAAACAGGTTTACGGCACCCCTTTACACTTTTACCAAGCGATGGTTGAATATTTTGGACACGGAACTGTGATTGAAAGGAACCATACTGATATATTAGAAGTGTCAGCAGGTGCAGGGATTTGGAGTATTACTGATGCGCTACGCACTCTTGAACGGCTCGGACTGGTAGCGATAGAAAGGAGTCGCAGACATGGCGGAAAATTATCAATTCAGTCCATAACGATACTTTAACCACCAAAACACCAAAAACACCATGATTACAAATGAACTCAAAACCCGCATCGTATTTGAATTATCAGAGCGACGCAACAACTTCGCCGGAAGCGACGCGAAGTTTGCCGTTTCAATCGGCATCAACAATGCGCAATATTCCCGGATAAAGAACGGGGAAACCGAAAGAGTTATTTCCGACCATAACTGGATAAGCCTGGCGCGCCGCCTTGAAATTCCAATCGGAAACACTCCTCAATGGAACACGGCGCACACTCCGGTTTATGATTTTATTACCGACCAGTTGAATTTCTGTCAAACAAACGCATCCAGTCGGTTGCTGTGCGACATTGCCGACATCGGCAAAACGTTTGCCGCAAAGGCGTATGTGAAAGCCAACAAAAACGCCATTTATATTGACTGTTCACAGGTGAAAACAAAACAGAAACTGGTACGCTTTATTGCAAAGGAATTCGGGGTAGGGCATACGGGATGGTACAGCGATGTATATGCAGATTTGGTGTTTTATCTGCGCTCCCTGCCCTCCCCGTTGGTTATTCTTGACGAAGCCGGAGACCTGGATTATCCCGCTTTCCTCGAACTTAAAGCCCTGTGGAACGCCACCGAGCGGTGTTGCGCATGGTACATGATGGGCGCCGATGGGTTGAGAGAGAAAATACGCCGGTCAATTGAATGTAAAAGGGTTGGTTACGCTGAAATATTCAGTCGCTACGGCTCCCGCTACCAGAAAGCATCGCCCGACGGCAGTGAAGAACTGCGAAAGTTTAAAACCGTTCACGCGGCGCTTATTATCAAAGCCAATTGCGCCGACGAGGTGAACGTACAACAGTTGGTTGTTAAAACCGACTACTCTCTTCGCCGTATCCAGGACGAACTCCGCAAGATCAACTGACATGTCGAAAAACCGCGCCATATCCATCCGGCAGCTTTACAGCACCACCATCCGCAGCCTCGACTTTGCAGGCGAGTGGCTGGATGCCATTGGCTGTCCGGAACCTGCCGGGACATGGCTGATCTGGGGCAATAGCGGGAACGGGAAAACCCGCTTTGCCCTTCAACTGGCAAAGTACCTTGCCACCTTCGGGCGCAGGGTTGCCTACAATTCGCTTGAGGAAGGCGTTTCACTGTCGCTGCGCAATGCGATTGAAGACTGTAACATGCAGGAAGTGGCGCGCAGGTTTGTTTTGCTGGATAAAGAACACGTGCCTGATTTGATTGAACGCCTTAATAAGAAAAGAAGCCCCGACGTGGTGATTATTGATTCGATTCAATATACCGGTCTCACCTACGCCGATTACAAGTCGCTCAAAGACCGGTTTCGCAGCAAGTTATTCATATTGGTAAGCCACGCCGAGGGTAGTCATCCATCGGGCAGAGTGGCGCGCAGCATCCGGTTTGATGCTAATGTAAAAATCTGGGTGGAAGGCTATCAGGCGTATCCCTCGTCGCGCTACGGAGGCGGAACGCCTTACGTGATTTGGGACAAAGGCGCCTCTGATCTTGTCACCCCAAAAAACAACGAACAATGAAAGAGACTATAAAAACAGTAAACCTTAACCGGTCGGCTTCGATACGCGGCAAGGTGATGGCTCTCGCCAGATACAGCGAACAGCAAATGAATACCATGATGTTTGATTTTGCCATTGCCTACCTTCAGGATATGAACATGGGCGAGGAGTGGCTTGCAATATGGTCGAAAGAAACCTTATTCTGGGGCTGGTGGCGCCAGCAGTGGACACTGGTTGACGAGGTTTACTGGTATAAGTATGCCGGAAACCAGGGGCGCGAAAACATTGAGAACGAACTGCGCAGCCGCTATGAGAAACTCCATCAGAGCATTGACCGTTTCCCGGACAACATAGTATATGAAAAGATTCACGCCAGTTACGAGGTTGCAAGCGGCGAGATATTGAAGAAAATCACAGGAAAAAACAGAGTTTATTAACCCTTTAAATAACGTTGAAATGACAAAAACAAGAGAGAAAAAATTAGTGGTGACCGGCGTCACCCGCGAAGTGGCAGAGTTATCATTTGCCGATTATGCCATTGCCGATGCAATGCAGCAACGCATCACATCGAAAATGGATGTAGAGATTACACGAATACGCGAGAAGTACCAGGACGACCTGGCAAAGTTGCAGGAACGCAAGGATAAGTCGTTTGAGGCGATGCAGACTTTCGCTATCGAAAACAGGGATGAACTGTTTAGCAAAAAGAAAAGTGTGGAGTTTACTCATGGCGTTATCGGCTTCCGCACCGGCACTCCGAAACTAAAAACCCTAAAAGGATTTACCTGGGGCGCGGTTACAAACCTGCTTAGCGAGTTCCTGCCCGCTTATGTGCGCATGACCAAAGAACCGGCAAAAGACCTGCTGTTATGCGCCAGGGATATGCCTGATATATCGGAAATGTTCCCGAAGGTTGGAATCTTTGTTGATCAGGATGAGACCTTTTACGTGGAACCGAAAAAAGAAGAGTTTGCAGTCAATATTTAATATCACCATAAAACACCAAAACCATGATTTTGCCTGAGACTATGGAAAACATATTAGAATCAAACAAGGTACGCACGTTCATGGGTAGGGAAATCGATCCTATACTTCCCGATCCGGAGTTGATAAACCTGGTTGATATTGCTCATTCCCTGAGCAACATCTGCCGATGGAACGGACACGCGCAGCGGTTTTACAGCGTAGCGCAACACTGCATATTTGTGGCAAACCTGTGCGAAAACCACGAAGACAAGATCTCTGCAATGTTTCACGATGCAAGCGAGGCTTACATTTCCGACATAACCCGACCGGTTAAGCGACATCTGTTAAACTATTTGCAGATTGAAGAAAACCTAATGAAAATTATTGCTGCAAAGTTCGGGTTTCAGTACCCGCTTTCTGCCGCTGTTACAGAGGCTGACGATTACGCGGTGAAATGGGAGTACCATAATATTGTACTCAACGACAGGGCGCAGGCTTTGCCTCCAGTCCAGGCAAAGCGCGCCTTTATGGAAGCCATAGAGATACTAACGCCTTATACACAAAGAGGATTATGACAAAAACAGAAAGACAAGAACTGAAAAAACAGGGAGTAACAGTATTGCGCCCACAAATAAATGGCAAATTGAATTGCTGGATGATTGTAGGATATACCGATGGCGGCGGCTGGTCGCCTGTTGGACCGGTTAGGTTTTCAACACAGGCTGCCGCACAGGATATAGTTAACTGGATGGTAAAATTGAATCCAACGTTATTCGCAAAGGAGGATTAAAATGGAAAACAAAGAAGTTGAGAGCCGTGTTTCCGATGTTGGAAAAACGATTGCCGGGGAAATGAGAATAGTGGAAGTAAAAGAATTTTGGTGCTGGGCGTGCCAGCGTTATTTCCCGGACTATGAGTTCACCGGTTTTGGCAGGCACGATGTAGAACTGGGGGGCTGCGGATGTTATCAACACGATGGATATTTTAGCATAAATACACAAAACAAAAGGAGGACAAAATGGTAACGCCAGATCAATGTATTAAGAAGTACGGAAAGCCCGACGCCAACGAACTTTATCTTTGGAGTGTACCGGCAGAATTGAATGTTGGGGTTATTCCCAAGAGAATCTATTGCAACATGGATACTGTTGCGCCGCTCGAAAAGGCATTTTCTAACCTTATTGAGAGGGGATATATTGACGAGTTGAAAACGTGGGACGGATGTTTCAACATTCGCCAGATGCGCGGCGGCGCAACTTACAGCCTCCATTCGTGGGGCATTGCCGTTGATGTAAACGCCCGTGAAAACGGTTTTGGACAGCCTCCAAAACTTACGCCCGGCTTTGTTCAATGTTTTACCGACGCAGGTTTTGACTGGGGCGGGAAATGGAAGAAACCCGATGGAATGCACTTTCAACTCTCGGCA
The DNA here is from genome assembly GCA_026391715.1 of Bacteroidota bacterium. Taxonomy (GTDB): domain Bacteria; phylum Bacteroidota; class Bacteroidia; order Bacteroidales; family FEN-979; genus CAIVAT01. Next base: position 10,449 of record JAPLDO010000062.1, on the reverse strand, counting down.
ATATGAACCACACAATTGAACGCCACCGCCGCCTTTATGGCTTGTTTCGCGATACCGGAACGGATAAGTACCACCATCAATTGGTATTGAGCTATTCGCAGGGGCGCACCGAGAACAGCGCCGAGCTAACCGATCTTGAAACCGACGAACTGATTCGCCACCTGGTGCAAATGGTAAAGACAAAACAATCTCACGAGCGCCCAACGCGCTCAGGCGTTGACTACCAGGGACAGCAGATGCGCCGCCGGATATTGTCGCTTTGCTACTCAATGGGCTGGAGTATCTGGAATGAACAAACCCAAAAACACGATGTTGACTGGCAGAAACTCAACGACTGGATGCTTCATTACAGCTACGCGCATAAACTTTTGAATACTTACAGCTATGGCGAACTCCAGAGGCTTATTTGCCAGTTTGAAAAAATGGCAAGCGCGGTTCTTGCTTCACAGCCGATAAAAAGACAAGTAGTATGAAGACCTTTCACCTCGCATCAACCACCCTTAACGGCTATGTTGAATTTCAGTTTGGCGACGCCGGATTGTTGGATAAGATGGAAATCCATGCCGACCTTTCTGAAAAACAGCAAATTTTTTTGCTCAAAAACATGCCCGCCGAAATTGAGGGACTCGACCGGTTGAAATCGCCCACGGTGACCATTACCGAGTTTAGGCAGGATATTACTTTCGATATGTTCTGGCTGCGGTACGACGACCGGGTGAACTCCTCGAAAAAGAAAACCCGGCAAAAGTGGGACAAAATGGCTGCCGCCGACCAGGCGCGGGCATACTGGTTTGTGCCGAAATACATCGGCAGCATCCCTGCCGGAACCCGTAAAAAGTTTGCTGAAACCTATTTAAGCGCCGAACTATGGAACAATTAACCAGAATCAATAACGATTTACAAACTAAAGGCAGGCTGATTGAGGTGGCTATGCTGATGAAGAAGGTAGAAATTCGTATGTCGCTTGAGCAATTTGCAAGCCTCGGCAGGATTATGAGTTCTTACCTTGCCAATATCCAGTTAACCGATATTGACGATAAAGCCATTTTTTACCTGCTTTATCAGATGTACGAAACAAAGGTGCGTAAAAAGATGTTTTCGATGAAGCAGGAAATAAAGTTTTCGCTCGACATGCCACAGGCTTGGGCTGTTACCGTAATGATGCAGGAGATGGACCTTTCGATATGGCCTTACGAGTATGCAGTAATGGAGTTAATAGTTAGAGAAATTGACCATCAAACTGCGTAATATGCCGCAAAAGAAAACAACGACAACGACAACCCCTCCTCCGTGTGTGCATGCGCAAAAGGGACGCAGCAGGGAGCTTGTTCGCCGCCGAAACCTGAAACTATTACAACGCTATTACCATTTGATTGAGGTGCAGCGCCGTCGCTCCGACGACGCGCTGCGCCAACTTTCAATAGAGGAGTTTTTTGTGAGCGAGGCAAGGATTTGGCGAATCGTAAACACCAATCTCCACATCCTTGACAAGATAAGGGACGGAGTAAATATTGATATTAACGCCGATTTTGAAAACAACCCCAAATAAAACAACTATGGAATATGTTTACTCGCTCTGGATACCAGCCACGCTGATTGCCGGGTTCGGATTGATCAGGATATCGTTTTGGTTACAGGATAAGTTTAAGAAATAATGCTCAGGTTCAAATGAAACCCTGCCCTGAAAAGGCGGGGTTTTTTATTGCCTGCCGTGCAGGTTTGCCGTAAACTGCGGCGTTGCCTTCACCTCTAGTACCCGCCTCACGCCCGACATATCGGTAATTTTCAGTTTGTAAACCTCAATTTCTTCAATAATTTGTTCGTGATCGTGGTTTGGGATACCCTGAATGCGAATCATTGGACCGGAGTAATCGGTATTCCAACACGCAAGGCAATAGTGAATGGTGTCAATAAGATCGAGGTGTGAAAGAAAGGTGTGTTGATAAACTGCCGAATCGGCAGAACCGGTTAGCGTTTTGCTTACAATATGAAGACGGACGGTAAGGTCGGCTTCCTGCGCCTGTAAACCCAACTGGCGGTATTCCAACTGCCCAAACTCAACAAACACTGCCGGGAAATTAAACGGGCGTTCCTTTTGCAGGAATTCGAGTTGTTTGTTCCATAAATCGAAGTGTTTTATCAGCGGCGTTTCAACGGCGCCATCGCTAACGAGGACGATTCCCTTCAACCGTTCAACCAGGTCTAAATAAAATTGCTTTCTCATTTCATTATGCGTTTGATGTTGTTATAAATAACCTCCTGAATATTTTGCACCAGGTTGGCGCTGGCTCCAAGGTACTGGCGTTTTGGGATTGTGATTTGCATTACCGATTTTTTCTGCAATGCAAAAGCCTTGTATTTAGAATCCTTTGTGCGGGCGTACATTGCCCATGCCCATTTACGCGACTTATCGGTAACGGGTACATTGATTACGCCGCCTTCATTATGGATTCGCGCATAAGGTTTTTGGCTGCCGCCTGCGCGCACTATTACCGAGTGTTCGCCTGCGCGCTCCCAGTGGATGGTATCAACCAGTCCGTTGGTATTGCCGCTGCGAAGGGCAGGGTAGCCATTGGCAGCCTTCTTGCGCGCCCAGGGCGTGAACGAACCATCCTGCCAGCCCTGTTTTTCAAACCGCTCTTTGAAGAAGTTCACGGCCTCGGTCCCGGCTATTTCGGGCAATCGGTCGAGCAGCCGGGCGAGGGCTTTCAGCTTTGGGGTTAAGGCGTCGTTAACGGGCATTTAAAAATATTTGCAATGGCGTTGATAAATCGTTTAAAAGGGTTGTATATTTGTAGTCCAATTTGACACTGTATGCAATGGACTAAATTTATATGCGAGGATTGTGAGCATGATACTGCCGGTAGGCTTGGATGCAAGGCTTTCCCTGATGGCATACCAGGCGTGATTTATAAATATAACCTGCACAATAAGCCGCTTAAAGAGCAAAAAAACAATTTGGTGTATACTCCAAAAGCACCGGAAGGGAACACTTCTTCCCATAATTAGCGTTCTACTTTTTAAAGTGCTCATCCACTACCTTTCCCACTTCTAAAGCGAATTTACTTGGGTTTTTCTTATTTCTGTATTCTTGGAATGCTTCTGCCACAAATTCACTTAATGCCCCTTCTTTCTTTCTTATTGAACCATATTTTCCAAGATAAATATCCGAATAATCCTTTGATTGTTTTATCCTGTTTTTTATTTCTTTAAAATACTGACTGTTTATCTTGGATATTTTTCCCTTAAATGCAACAGCATTTGCCCCCATCTCTTCTTCCAACCATAGTAAGTGGCCGAATTCATGATTGAGCGTGGAAACATTCAATTTATCTGGGTCACACCTGGAGGCCGAATTTGCTTCAGGTTGAATTCTATCAGGTTTTGTTTCTGAAGAAACATTCATTCTTTTTTCAACAGTGGTTTTTGTGATACTTGCGTTAACGATTCCATTAAGTTTAGGTAATTTTTTAGTGTAAAACTCATTAAACACCGCATCAACCCTGTATTTTTTACACAGTGCGGTTAATTCGCCTGCAAACACCTTTGCTGTTTCAGTATCAATTTCGGTGAAACTGATGGAAACCTTATCATGACCGAGTTGAGATAGTTCATTCTTTAAGATATCAGCAACCTCATCAGTGGTTGTTGCCGATGAAACCTTTGTATTAAAACTGTCATTCTTCTTTTGAGGGTTAAACTGGGATAATGCAGCTTGGACACTCAGAGCCTCTCCTGCCTTAAAATATTGATGGTTTGCCGGGTAGCACGTCCCTGTTTTCGCAAAGTTCTGGTTGAACCCCTGCTTTACCATGTTGTCCCATTCGCTCATTCCGGTCTTTTTGCTGACGATGGTGCTGCGGAGCTTGGCAATTGCCTCCTCGCCTTTTCCGGTGTGAGGAGGGTCGTCGCTCAGTGGCTTCACCCAGCAGCGGCAGTTCCATCCGTTTGTAGGGTAAATGGCGTTCCATGCGGGGTCGTTGGCGGCGAGCTTCATATCGTGCAGCGCCTTATGAGGTTCGCGCACGTGACCGTCGGCACGGGTTTTATACTGCCAGGTTGGATAGATGTCGGTGTTGCCTTCCATGCGGCGGTAATCGGCAATCCGGGTTGCGGTGACCTGAGCCTGGTGGTATTCGGTGCGAAGCCAGGAGCCGTTGAAGGTGGAATCAATCTTTCCGGCCACCTTGCGGAACTCGTCAAACGGACGGATGTTCCCTTTTTCGTCCGTCAGGTTTCGCCCCATGGCCAGCACTTCCTGGTAATTCTTGCAGGCAGAGAACTTGAACACATGGGTCTGGAGCGCGTGGAGCTTCTTGCCATCGTCGGTTTCGTAGTCAACCTTGTCCCAGTCAACCTTCAGCCCTTTGGTCACCCCGTCCATCAGGATTTGGTGAGTAAGGCTTACCATCTCTTTGTCGATGTCCCCGGGCACGGTTTTCTTTTCGTGGACGTTCTTGATCATCTCTTTGGCGCGTTTCAAAAGACCGGCATACAGCTTCTTTACAAGCGGGTCATTGTCGTCGGCCAGCGTGATCAGGTCGTCGGCGGGCGGATTGCCGTTATAATACATCAGGTCAATCAGCGCTTTTCGTAGCGGCATCCCCGGACGCGCCGGGGTTAATCGAAAAAACCTGCCGATTGCTGCGCGTTCTTTTCTCCGGTGATTGGAACGTTATACTTATCGGCAAAATATTTAGGGTCAACCATGTAGTTGGCAAGCATCAGGGTATCAATTGCAAGTTGTTGTTCGGGAGTGTATTCAATAGATTCGTCCCAATCGAAGCGGTGTCCGTCAAAATTGAACCCGTGCTGTTTGAGAAATGGAAACAACCTGGTGTTAACAATATCCCTCACCATGTCGGCGTCGGTTGAGCTTATGAACTGAAGTTGCCGCTCGTGAACCTCGCTCTGGCTCATCGAAGAGCCGTTATCCATTGTCATGGTAACACCCAGAATGAGCTTTGACATTTCGGTATTACAGCGTTCAATGCGCATATCGTAAACGTTATACGCATCGCCGCGGGTTGTTTCCTTTATCTCAATGTCGGTTCCTTCCGGGAACAGTCCCCATGAAGCGGCTCCCATCGAGGAGAGCATGGTTTCAACCTTGGTGCGTTCTTTCGGATCGCGGCTCGACGACTTGCCAATACGCAGCGGCATTCCGAATATTTCGCCAAACTGATCCCAGTAAGCCATCATATTCTTTTTGCTGATAGCCTGCGGCGAAACGTTGAGCAAAAGGCCGAGGTCTTTAATGTCGCCAATACCGAGACACCATGCGCTTAGCGGTGGCTGCGAAAAGTCGAGACCTTTTTTCCATTCGTCCATAGCGTCTTTGATAACGCGGCTGTATTCGGGAATAACATGCTCTCGCGGAACCAGTTTCACGCCGTCAAACATTAATATCGGGTCGGTTATCAGCGAGCCAAACTCTATGAGCGAATAACCCCAGAAAACCGAATCAAGGGCATGTCTTACGAATTGCTTAAACCAGGGCGTTTCCAGCAGCCTGGTAAGGTCTTCGTTTTCGGTCATGTTTGTGGTGTTGATTACCTTGAACGACTTTGCAAGCGTCATATTCTGACGGTTACGAATTGAACCGGCGAGATGCGGGTCAATCATAACGTCGGTATAAACATCAATAAGCCGGTTACGCTTAGGGTTATCAACGTTGATTGCGATTTGCCAGGCTGTTCTCCATGTTTGAGTGTCCTTTGCCGTCAACTGTTTGGTTTTAACGGCAAGGTCAATAATAACCTGCTGCGTTTTTGCCGATGCAGTTTTATCGGCAAGGGTAAAGGTTGAAAAGCCGATTTGGCGTGTGTCCTGCGGCGCAGGCTTTGTTTTAATTTTGGGCATGTCAATTATTATAAAATGATTACCAACTATAATTTTTACGAGTTTCGCAGCCCCAGTTTGAGGGCAGCGGGTCGGTTGCTACCGTAAGGTCGGGCGTAGGCAGTGGCGGGGTTATAAGTCCATTGGCAACGTCTTTAAGCCATTTGAGAGCGTCCTCGTAACGAATACGCCGCTGTTCCAAGCCCAGGCGATTTGGCAGGCTACTATACAAATGATAAAGAACAATATCAACCAGAAACATTACAACGAGGTGATTCCTGTCGCCATTTTCGGCTGTGAATATTGCCTCGCAATCGAACCTTTGATTAAGGTATCCGGTCATTTGTTCAATGCCCATGAGCTCTGCCTTTGTCTTGGTATCAATGTCGCTTTGTATTACGATGTCGAGGTCTTCGTTGCAAATAAGACTTTTATAATCTGAATCTGTTAAAAATGCCATGTTACCAAAGATTAGGATGAATACGATTACCAATTACCGGCTCAAAAGAATCAACCCTGCCCCGGCGTTGCAGAATCCATAATGCGCCTTCGTCGGCGTCGGGCGAATCGTCGTGGATTCGCGCGCCCTTTTGAAAGGCGAGCAACTGATCAATGCCGGTTATCATGTGAGAGGAGTTCTTTTTGGCAATATTATAGAGTACAAGTCCGCGTTCCCAGAGTGGCGAAATAGCCTGAATCCGGGCAAACTTGTCGGGCTTTGAGCGTTTGTCGCCGCGAACCGGAAGAAAATAACCACGGCTGCGGGCTTCGTTTTCAAAGTCTTCATAAAACATATCCTGCAAAAACACCTCTTCCATGTAATAATCAACAATTACGTTATCGGGCAGGCTTTCGTGAAAATCGTACAGCCATTTTACCGCCTCGGTAATAGTCGCCTGTTTTACAAAAGCGTCAATACAGTAAAGATTGATGCCTTTTTTGCCCCATACCTTTATGGCTTTGAAGTCGTTTGTGGTTTTCGATTTGTACGATGGATCGAAATAGGCGACAATATTATCCATTTCGCTTAGCTTTGGAATTTTGCCCCAGTGAATCCAGTCGTTTTTGAAAATCTTACCTACGATAACCGGTTGATGAAAGTATTCGCGCATGGCAAGGTAATAACCCATGCGCTGAAAACGAAGCTGCAACTGTTCGCTGGTAAAGTTTTGATGCCACGAAGGTTTGCCGGTAAAAGTCCCGTCAACGGTGGCGTAAACCTTTGAATGGAATATGCCCGGACGCTTGGTTTTAGTGTCGTCGGTATCTCCGACAATATGCGCCAGAATACTTTTGGGATGGATTCTGTTACCAACTATTATCAGGCGGCTTTGTTTGATGGCAAGCGATCCGTAGAGACTTCCCAGAATCCATTTAACAGCCTCGTCAACACGGTCGGGATTGAGTACAATTACATCGTCGTCAATATCGTCAACCAGGCAATAGTTCGGGCGACGCTCGCGGTTAAGCAACCCACGCGGCGACTGCCCGCGTCCGTAGGACTTAAACAGAACCATGTCGGTGGTTTCAAATTCGCCTTCCTCCCAGTTACCGTGTTGATGTTGCGGTCCGAAGTCTTCAATGTAAAGCTGATTATATTCCAGTTCCGCTTGCGGGCGACCGAGCATTGTGCAGCCGTCGGTTTCGTTTTTGCCAACAACAACCATTCCTTTGAGTTCGCCCAGGGCTTTAAGCCATAAAGGAATGATAACTCCGGCGTGAACGCTCTTTGCATGTTCGCGGGGCCATTCGAGGACTGCCATAATATTGTTATCGCGTCTGATTTTATTTGCAGCCTCTATTTGAAAGTCGCCGCAGGGACTGCTGATGTAGTGCGGAAAGTAATAAGTGGCAAAATCGGCGTAGTTTTTAAGCAGCCGGGCAATTCGTTGCCTTTTAACAGCCGGAACCTCGACGATTGAAATGCGGGTAGCGTCGTAAACAACCCTGCAATGTTCCCTCCATCGATCCTGCGCGTTTGATACAAGGCTCATGACTGTGTTATTTTATCGGTTATAAAGCTATCCTGATAACGTGTAACCTTTTTGATGAAGTCGAGAGTGATTTCGGGATCGAAAGCCGACTGGTTTTTTATCCATTTGCCGAATTCAATCAGAATATCAATTACCATTACCGCCGAACTCTTTTTGTCTAACATTTCAATAGACTTTGCAAGTTTGATTAGTTCGTCGGCATTAACGTTACCGGCTTCGAGTTTATCTCCAATCATTTCAAGCGTCTTGTTTATTAGTTCGCCCCTTGAAATTGTCTTTGCAGCCCGCCGTTCTTTCCAGCCGGCTTTACGAATCCAGTCGCAGATCGTCTTTTCGCTAACTCCAACACGTTTTGCAATGTCTTTTTGCTGTTCGCCCGCCATAAAAAGCAGGAATGCTAACTCGTTTTGCGCCTGCCTGTCCTTTCTTAGTCCCATTACACTTATTTTTTCGGCAAATATGCGACACTACAAAGGTTTATGCAAAAACATCCGGACAAAAGTGACGAGATTTTCGTCAAAAGTGACGAGATTCTCGTCATTATAACCGAAAGTATTTGCGAAATGATAAATCAGGTTGCACTTTTGCGGAAAAATAATAAGGATGCCGCGGTTTCGGGTTTCAGACAATAGTTTAAACAGTCAGGGGTTTCGCGTGATAAGCGAGGGAGCGGACGTTTCCGGCTTTTCAAAAAACCCTATCATGCTCTGGATGCACCAGCGCTATTTTATGCCGGGCGATCCCCTTCCTATCGGACGCTGGGAAAACCTTAAACTGGAAAACAGCGAATGGACTGCCGATCCGGTATTTGACGAGCAGGACGAGTTTGCGGTAAAGATTCAAAACAAAGTTGATTCGGGCATTATCAATATGACGTCAATCGGACTTAGGATAATAGAATTATCAGACGATCCTTCGGTACTCGTTCCCGGCCAAACCAGACCTACGATTACGCGGTGGGAGTTGCAGGAGATTAGTTTCGCCGATATTGGCGCAAATAAGAATGCTATAAGGCTGTATAATAAAGAAGGCGCAGAAATAACCCTTGCCGATGGGCAGGACAACCCAATATTACCATTAATCAAAACTTATAAAATGAAAGCAATTGCATTAAAAATCGGTCTTGCCGAAACGTCGACGGAAGACCAGGTAATTTTGAAAGCGGGCGAAATGCTTGTCAGGATTACCGATTTGGAAAAAGCCAACGGCGAACTGTCGGACGCTAACAAAAAACTTACCGACGAAAAACATGCGGCGATAGTTGATGAAGCCATTGCACAGAAAAAGATCACTGCCGACAAGCGCGAGTCGTTTATGAAAATGGCGGCGTCTGATCTGGAAACTACCAAAGCGGTACTCTCTTCGATACCGGACGGAATGAAACCGTCAGACGTAATCAAAAAAGGTAAGGGTGACCAGGGCGACGGCGAATGGAAAACGCTGACTGAAAAGGGGCGCGATGCGGTTGAGAAATTCCGCAGCGAAAACCCTGACGAGTACAAAAAACTATTCTGCAAGCATTACGGGTATGAACCCTCGCTGTAAACAATCATTCATAAATCAAACATTCTAACAAAACAAACAATGGGAGTTTTAAAAGAAATCTGGACAGGCGAATTGATTAAAGCCTTTGGTTACGATAAATCGTTTCTGGGCGAAATAGCCTCGCGCAACGAGATGGTAAACAACAACGTTATTCACATGGTTGATGTTGGCGCCGATCCGGAGGTGCTGATAAACAACACAACCTATCCTATTGCCATCAGCGGCAGGGAAGATGAGGATGTTACCATCAGCCTCGATAAATTCGATACCGAAAACACCCGCGTAACAAGGGACGAGCTTTACGCTCTCGCTTACGACAAAATGGGATCGGTAATTGAAGCGCATAAACTGTCGTTGGAGGACAAGACAGCCGATAAAGCCGCTCACGCGCTTGCGCCGCTTGTCGGTACAGGCAATTCGCCAATCATTCTTACAACGGGAGCGAGTAACGGTGAAACTTATGCGCGCCATGCGTTGTCGCCTGACGATTTGATTATGGCAAAGCGTAAACTCGACGATTTGAAAGTGCCTCTCGTTGGGCGCATCCTTGTTTTGTGCAATCAGCATATACAGGAATTGCTCAAGGTTGATGAAGTTTTTGCCCGCCAGTACAAAGATATGGCGACCGGACAAATACTGAATATGTACGGCTTTAAGCTGTACCAGTATCTCAACACTCCGGTTTATGCTGTTGTTAACGGCGTTTTGACGAAAAAGGCTTTCGGAGCGGTAGCAGCCCCGTCAACAGATCAAAATTCGTCATTCTTTTTCTACGGTCCCCGCGCTTTTCAGGCTCGCGGCGAGGTTGAAATGTTTTACCAGGACGCTTCGGTTGACCCGCAATACCGCCAGAGCGTAGTAGGTTTCCGGCTGTATCATATCTGTTTGCCCAAAAAGACTACAGGCTTTGGCGCAATTGTTTCCGACCTCTAATTCTACTTTGGTAAATCGGGTTCATAATATCGATTGATATCCATTTGTCTTTGCCTATGCCTTTTTTCCAACTGTTCTCCACGGTTTTCATTGTAGTCATCGGCAAACTTTGATCGTATTTCCTTTGCAATCAGAA
>JAPLDO010000016.1 GCA_026391715.1 Bacteroidota bacterium | reverse complement strand
AGCCATTAAACTGGCAGTAAAGGAATACAGCGACAAATATGGCGAAGGCGGCATTAATAAACTGATCGGCGAACACATCCTGAAGAACTTTTATGCCTTTGAGCTGATGATGGCGCCTTACGCCATCGGACACATAAAGGTAAGTTTTTTGCTGGAAGAGCTGGGCTACACGATGAAAGACCACGAGCGGTTCAAACTCTATCTCACCAACACCCTCGACATGGAAGAGCTTGACCAGACGGTGATCCCAGGGCTGGAAAGTTTGAGCGACGAGAGCCATGAAGCGGGAAGAATAAAGAAGGATCAACGGATACTGGTAATCGTGGGGAACCCGCCATACAGTGGCATTTCTGCCAACATCAACAATTGGACAGAAAAACTTTTGAAAACGAACATTGACGGCGTCCAGAGTTATTATGAAATTGACGGGAAGAAGCTGGGCGAGAAAAAACTGTGGCTTCAGGACGACTATGTGAAGTTTCTGCGCTTTTCGCAATGGAAAATTCACAAAGCCGGACAAGGAATTGTGGGGATGATAACCAACCACAGCTACCTCGACAACCCTACATTCCGTGGGATGCGCCAGAGCTTAATGAAGACCTACAACGAAATCTACATCCTCGATTTGCATGGCAACAGCCTGAAAAAGGAGATCGCTCCCGACGGTGGCAGGGACGCCAACGTTTTTGACATCCAGCAGGGTGTCGCTATTGCCCTGTTTGTCAAAAAAGCAAATGCAAAAGGGTGCAAGATTTATCATGGCAACCTATATGGCGAAAGGGAATTCAAACTCAATTGGCTTGATGCGCATTCACTGAAAAAGAAAGATTACCGGCAACTGAAACCGGAAAGTCCCTGGTACTTCTTCATTGAACGAAACACAAAGGATATTGAGCATTACAATGGCTGGATGAAAGTTAATGAGATTTTTCCGGTAAATGTAACAGGGATTGTAACCGCGAGGGACAATTTTACAATTGATTTTGACAGATCTATTCTTGAAGCAAGAATCCGGCAGTTCAGAAATTTAAAATTTGAGGATGATTTATTACGCGCTATATACCATTTAAAAGATACCCGTGGTTGGAAAATGTCCCAAGCCAGAAAAAGACTTTCTGAAGACAGGAATTGGGACGAGCATTTTAAAATAATACAATATCGTCCTTTCGATATCCGTGAAATATATTATTCTGAAAATACCGTTGACTGGGGGCGGCCGGAAATAATGTCTCATATTATCAGACCAAACCTGTCTTTGTGTTTTGTGCGACAATATTCCGGCGCTAGTAAGTATTCCCATGCTTTGATCTCAGAATACATGGTTGATAACAGGACCTTCTTCAGCAGCAAAGGAATTATTCAGCAGGCGCCTTTGTACCTTTACAAACCAGAACCAAAGAAAAAGAAAACCGCCTTTCACAGCATGATGCTTTTTGAGCCGGAAGCGGAGTATGGAACAGAAGGTAAAAAGCCAAACATTGAACCGAAAGTTTTAGAACAACTGGAAAATGCATACCGGAAAAAACCAACGCCGGAGCAGATACTTTACTACTGCTACGCGGTTTTATACAGCAATGTTTATCGCGAAAAGTACGCGGAATTTTTGAAAATTGATTTTCCGAGAATACCATTTACTGACGATTACAACCTGTTTGTTCAAATGGCGGTTTTGGGCGAAGAACTTGGCAAACTGCACCTGCTTAAAAGCAAGGCATTGGATAAACCGGTCGTAAAGTTCAGGGGTATTGGGGAGGACGTCATTGAAAAGCCTGCTTATGACGAAAAAAACAACTCAGTTTTCATCAATGGCAAAAAATATTTTGA
>JAPLDO010000232.1 GCA_026391715.1 Bacteroidota bacterium | reverse complement strand
ACCACTCGACAACCCCGACATCACATTTACCATCATTGCCACCCTGGAAACATCGCCAAAGGCAAAAAGAGAGAAGAACCTGCCGATCATCTGAAACAGCGGCGCTCCGGGAGGATGCCCGACCTGTAGTTTGAAAGCGGTGGAAATGTACTCGCCGCAATCCCACCAACTGGCAGTAGGTTCAATTGTTAAAAGGTAAACCGTGGAGGCAATCAGAAAGGTAATCCAACCAAAAATGTTGTTCAGTTTCTGGAAATTCTTCATAGACTATTGTTTATCAGATAAGAGGCGGCGAAGGTACAAATTTACCCGTAAACCGTAGCTGGTTTAAATATTTATTTACCTTTGCACCCGAATTCAGAATTCAGAATTCATTTTGACCCATGGTGTAACGGCAGCACAAGAGATTTTGGTTCTCTCGGCCCAGGTTCGAATCCTGGTGGGTCAACAAAAACCTCTGTATGTAAATGACATACAGAGGTTTTTTTATTGATATACAATGAAAAAAGAAAAAGTATATTTGTAAACAGGAATAAGTTAAAGGATGGCGCGTAAAACACAGTCAAACAGGGAAGGGGCAAAGGATTTATGATTTCGAAGCTGAGAAGATATTGGCTCTTTGGAATTGTAATCGCTATTTCATCGGTGAACGCTGTGTATTCCCAACGCTTTGGTTTGCCTTGGATTCATAATTTCAACCGCGCAGAGTACGCAGGCGGAACCCAGAATTGGGCTGTGGCGCAGGCGCTAAATGGCATGATGTATTTTGGCAATAACAACGGACTTGTTGAATATGACGGAGCTCACTGGACAGTTTACAGCGATCTTCAATTGGTAATCCGCTCCCTTTGTATTGACGATAAACGCATCTATGTTGGGGCGTTCAACAAATTTGGTTATTACGAAGAAGATGCCAACGGAATACTTAAATATAATTCACTCCTTCCATTGCTTAAAAACAGAATAAAAGACTTTGACGAAATATGGCGGATTCATAAAACCAGTTTTGGCATTGTTTTCCAATCATTCAAAGCAATTTTCATTTACAACGGCGGGAAAATTGACATTGTTTCCCCAATATCAAAGTTTCACTTCTCATATTATGTAAACGGAATTTTATGGGTTCATGACGAGTTAAACGGACTTATGCAATATCGGGAAGGAAAATTGCGGCGCATAAGCGATGGCTCGGCTTTCGCCGGAACTCAGATATGGACTATTCTTCCATTGAACGATGACGAAGTAATAATTGGAACCGCTAAAAAGGGAATGTTCAGGTTTAACGGAGATAAACTTATTGCGTGGGACAAACCTATAAATGCGATTCTGAAAAAGTATCAGATATTTTCCGGAGCTCTTATTGATAAAAAGTATTTTGCTTTCGGAACTATCCAGAATGGATTGATAATTTCAGATACAAGCGGTCAGGTTGTGTTTGAGATTAACAAGGAGCGCGGTCTTTCAAACAATACCGTTTTGTGTGTGGGAAGCGATCAGGAAGGGAACATCTGGCTGGGTCTCGATAATGGTATTTCGGTTATCCATTTTAATTCACCACTAACCTTTATTCAGAATTATTTTAATATTGGATCTGGCTACGCATCAGCCTTTTTCGGTGGGAATCTATACCTTGGAACCAATCAGGGGCTTTTTTATATCCAATGGAAAGATTTTATCAACCCATTGAAGAAAAACAGCGATTTTCATCTGATCGAAGGAACCGAGGGGCAGGTTTGGTGCCTGACAATTATTGACAATACACTTTTGTGCGGGCATCATCTGGGGGTATTCCAGATACAGAATAAAACGGCTTTAAAGATATCTTCCGTCCCCGGTGGCTGGAATATGATAAAACCTGACGGGAAACAATCAAGGTTGCTTGTTGGAAATTATGCCGGGATTTCGGTATTCGGGAGGAAAGGAAATTTGTGGGAATATAGAAATGAACTATCCGGTTATGACCAATCGTCGCATTATATCGAACAGGATTCAAAAGGTTTTATCTGGATAAGTCACGGATATAAAGGACTATTCCGGTTAAAACCCGACGCGGATTTGCAGCGTCTGGAAGAAATCCGGTTTTATGACAGCAGGAAAGGATTGCCTTCCGATCTCGGTAACACTCTTTTTAAGCTGAAATCAGGAATTGCGGTTGGAACGCGAAACGGTATTTACCGATATAATGAAAATGCCGATAAATTTGAACCTGATATTCCATTTAACCAGCTTTTTTCCGGTTTAAAGCAAATTGATTATTTATCTCAGGACAGCGCCAATAATATCTGGTACTATAACAATCAACAGCTTGGCGTATTGCGTTTTCAGGAAGATGGCGCATATACCAATATTGCTACTCCGTTTGTTGAACTTTCAGGAATGGTCATTCCGGCTTTCGGACATGTTAATACGCTCGACGCCGGTAATGCAATAATTGGTCTGGAAGGCGGTTTCGCTCACTATAATTCGGCTCAATACAAGTATTTCAGTTTTTTACCGGTTCTTCATATCTGCAAATTGCAATCGAGCGATACTTCCGAAGGAGTTTACCGTTTTTCCAGCGCCTGTCTTCGTCAGGAGGTTGTACCGCGGTTTCGGTTTGTAAACAACACGATAACCATCGCTTTTTCTGCCAGCCAGTTTGCAGAACAAAAAACATCATTTCAATTCAAACTGGAGGGTTTTGATGACGATTGGTCAGCCTGGTCATTCCAAAACGCTAAAGAATATACCAATTTACCTGTTGGCGATTACACCTTTAAACTGAAAGCTCTTACTGTCCAGGGAAAAACAACGCCAGCGCTAAACTGTACTTTTAAGATTCTTCCTCCGTGGTACCGAACTATATATGCCTGGATTATATACTTTCTGATTACTATTTTTCTGTTGTACTTTTTGTATAGAATTTTTCTAAAGAAAATAGAGAAATCTCATATAAAAGAGAAAGAAGCGCAGAAAGTAAAGTACCGGCAACGCGAGCAGGAATTGAAGGAAAAAGCGCTCATCACTGAAGCTGAGATGATAAGTTTGAGAAATGAAAAGCTGAATCTTGAGATGATTCATAAAGAAAAAGAACTTGCCAACTCAACAATGCTGATTATTCAAAAGAATGAAATTCTCCACAAATTAAGAAATGAACTCAACAAGTTAAAAACCAGGATTTCCGATGACCATCTGAAGGATGATCTGAATATTACTGTAAAAAAAATTGGGAAAGAAATTGACAATGAGAAGCAGTGGCAGGTGTTCAATACCCATGTTGAGCAGGTACATGAAGAATTATTCAAAAAACTCAAAACACAATATTCCGATCTTACCCCTCGCGAACTGAGCCTTTGCGCTTACCTTCGAATGAATATCTCCAGCAAGGAAATTGCCACCCTAATGAATATCAGCGCCCGCGGCGTCGAGATAAGCCGATACCGTATCAGGAAAAAATTGGGACTCGACCGAAATGCCAATCTCACAGATTTTATGATGTCGCTTTAGCCGGATTCGCGAGAAAGCTACGAATAGTGACCGATGTGTTTCCATTCGCCATTAAAGTTTCATATATACATTATTTACAATGATTTAGGTTATCATAATCATCAAGTTGATGTATTAATGATGTAATTCAAAAAGGGGTGCAGGTGCATTTTTGATGTACGTTGAAATTTTGATCGGGGGTAACTCCACTCTATTTTAGCCGCTGATTTCAAATAGAACCCCACCCTCCATGAGACAAATTAGATTTCACCTGCTAACCTGCCTGATTTCCTTCTTCTTTTTTATTTCCTCTATGTCTGGTCAAACAAAGATTGTTCAAACTGAAACAGGATTTACCTTTCTTCGCAATGGCGCGCCCTATTATGTAAAAGGCGTTGGCGGCGAGGTCAACCTCGCAAAAGTCGTCGAAATTGGTGGTAATTCCATCCGGACATGGGGCTCTGAAAACGCTCAACAGGTATTGGATGAAGCTCAGAAAAATGGTTTAACCGTAATGCTTGGCTTATGGCTTATTCCCGAAAGGCATGGATTTGATTATAATGATAAAGAGAAGGTTCAAAACCAATTCAACAATTTTAAAACCATCATTCAAAAGTATAAGGATCATCCTGCATTATTGATGTGGGGGATTGGAAATGAATTGGATTTGGGCTACGCCAACACAAACGTTTGGAATGCCGTTCAGGATATTGCAAAATACATACACCAGATTGATCCCAACCATCCAACATCAACGGTTACTGCCGGTATTGATTCAATGAAGGTACAGGCGATAAGCAAAATGGCGCCGGATATTGATGTTTTTTGCATCAACACTTATGGGGATATTAAAAATGCTCCATTGAATATTGAACGATTTGGTTGGAAAGGTCCATATATGATTACCGAATGGGGTCCCAACGGCTACTGGGAATCGCCAAAAACAAGCTGGAATGTTTCCATTGAACAAACAAGCGCCGAGAAAAAGAAGGTTTATTTTGATAGGTATAAAAACTACATCGAACCATATAAAAACAAGTGCCTGGGTTCATACGCCTTTTTCTGGGGTTCCAAACAGGAATACACTGAAACATGGTTTGGATTGTTTTCCAAAGATAATACGCCAACAGAACCTATTGACGCATTGGAAATAGCATTTAAAGGGCAAAATTCCCCAAAACCGGCGCCAACCATATTAAGCATGACAATACAGGACAAAACTGCCCACGACAATATTAAACTAAAAGCCGACTCTGAATACCCTGCCTCTGTAATTGCCAGAATAGGTCTCACTATGACGGAAACATCAGTGGATTCTGATAACAAATTTGTTTATCATTGGAGAATACTCGCTGAAAGCAGCGATAAAAAATCGGGTGGAGATAAAGAAAAAGAGGCTGAGGAATTTTCCGGGTTAATAAAAGAGGTTAAACAAGATCAAATTCGCTTTAAGACGCCGGCGAAGGAAGGCGCTTACAGATTATTTGTGAGCGTAAATTTTAATAATAAGGTTGCTTATGCCAATATTCCATTTTGGGTGGATAAATAGGATAAAATTGAATTACCTGACCAATTAACTATAAATTAACCTTAAAACAAATCATTATGAGAAAACAATTCCTTTTTGCATTTTTCGGCATTCTTCTGGCAATGTCCGGATTCGGACAAACGCAGGTTGACTTGCCGGTAACCTTCGACATCGCCACTGTCAACTATAATCTGGTTGATTTTGGCGGAAACATCAGCAGTATTGTTATTGATCCTGTGGCTCCAGCCAATAAGGTTTGTAAAATCATTAAAACAGGCACTGCCGAGTCATGGGCGGGAACAACCATTGGTGGACCTACCGGAATGGCTACTACAATTCCGTTTGCTCCGGGCTTTACCATTATGACAATGAGAGTATATTCACCCAATGTCGGGGTACCCGTTTTGATGAAGGTCGAAGTTGTTAACGCCCCATCCCAAAGCGTAGAAACGCAGGCTTTTACTACAGTGGCAAATGGCTGGGAAACTCTTGAGTTTAATTTTGCGAATCAAACGTCAGGTACTCCGATTAATTTCGGTCTTAGTTATAAAGTGCTTTCCGTTTTCTTCAATTTTAATATTCCAGGCTCGGTTGCAGGAGAAAAAATATACTATTGCGACGATATAGCTTTTGGTCAATCAGGACCGGTTCCGTT
The DNA here is from genome assembly GCA_026391715.1 of Bacteroidota bacterium. Lineage (GTDB taxonomy): Bacteria > Bacteroidota > Bacteroidia > Bacteroidales > FEN-979 > CAIVAT01. Next base: position 36,887 of record JAPLDO010000232.1, on the reverse strand, counting down.
AAATTTGCCGGTTACTTTCGACAATCCCAATGTGAACTATGATCTGGTTGATTTTGGCGGAAACATCAGCAATATTGAATTTGATCCGGTTGTTCCAATTAATAAGGTTTGTAAAGTCATCAAACCCCTTGCTGCGGAACCATGGGCTGGGACTACCATCGGAGGAGTGACTGGTTTTGCAACTGCTATCCCATTTGCCGCCAATGCTACCAAAATAACCATGAGGGTTTATTCGCCCGACGCCGGAATACCTGTCCGCATGAAGGTTGAAGATCCCCTTGATCCTGGTAAAAGCGTTGAAACGGAAAAGTTTACAACAGTAGCCAATGCCTGGGAAACACTTGAGTTCAACTTCGCAAATCAGGCTTCAGGCACTGCGCCCATTAATTTCGCCTATACGTATAAAAAAATGTCGGTATTCTTTAATTTCGGAACGCCAGGCGCAATTGCCGGATCCAAAACCTACTATTGCGACGATATTGCTTTTGTTCCTCCCGTAGTTATTCTGGTTGATCTGCCTGTAACTTTCGACAACCCCAATTTGAACTATAACCTCGTTGATTTTGGCGGAAACGTTAGCAGCATAGTAAACGATCCTGTGGTACCAACCAATAAGGTTTGTAAAGTAATCAAATTAGCTACTGCCGAGTTATGGGCGGGAACAACCATTGGAGGAGCGTCTGGTTTGGCGACTCCGATTCCATTTGCTTTGGGCGCTACCATTATTACAATGAGAGTTTATTCACCCGACGCCGGGATTCCTGTTCGTATGAAGGTTGAAGATCCTAACGATGCGGGGAAAAGCGTTGAAACTGAAAAATTGACAACAGTTGCTAATGGCTGGGAAACCCTTGAATTTAACTTTGCAAATCAGGCTTCAGGAACTGCTCCGATAAATTTTACCTATACCTATAAAAAATTGTCGGTATTCTTCAACTTTGGAACTACAGGAGCGGTTGCCGGAGAAAAAACATACTATTGTGACGATATTGCCTTTGGACCAGCAGGACCAACGCCTGTTAACCTGCCAGTTACTTTCGACAACCCCAATGTGAACTATGACCTGGTTGATTTTGGCGGAAACATCAGCGCTATCGTAATTGATCCGGTGGTTCCTACAAATAAGGTTTGCAAAACCATCAAACTAAATACTGCGGAATTATGGGCAGGCACTACAATTGGAGGAACAATAGGTTTTGCGACTCCCATTCCGTTTGTTCCGGGCGCAACCAAAATTCTTATGCGGGTTTATTCACCCGACGCCGGGATTCCGATTCGCATGAAAGTTGAAGATCCTAATGACGGCGGGAAAAGCGTTGAAACCGAAAAATTTACAACAGTATCCAATACATGGGAAACCCTTGAGTTCAATTTTGCAAACCCGGCTACCGGATCTAATCCCATCAATTTCACTTATACCTATAAAAAATTGTCGGTATTCTTCAACTTTGGAACTACAGGAGCGGTTGCAGGAGAAAAAACATATTATTTTGACGATATTGTCTTTGGTCCCCCAGCGCCAATCCAGGTAGATTTGCCAATTAACTTCGATAACTCAAATGTGAACTACGACTTGGTTGATTTTGGCGGAAACATCAGCGTTATCGAATTTGATCCTGTGGCTCCAACAACCAAGGTTTGCAAAACCATCAAAACAAGTACTGCAGAATCATGGGCAGGCACTACAATTGGAGGACCGGCTGGTCTCGCTACGGCTATCCCGTTTGCTCTGGGCGCCACCAAAATGACCATGAGAGTTTATTCCCCCGATGCCGGGATTCCTGTACGTATGAAGATTGAAGATCCAAATGATGCAGCGAAAAGCGTAGAAACAGAAGCTATTACAACGGGTGCAAATACCTGGCAAACCCTTGAATTCAATTTTGCAAACCCGGCTCCAGGAACCAATCCCCTCAATTTCACTTATATGTATAAAAAATTGTCGGTATTTTTCAATTTTGGTACTACCGGCGCAGTTGCAGGAGAAAAAACCTACTATTTTGACGATATTGCTTTCAGCGGATATACGCCAACAACAATAAATGTAACATTTCAGGTGCAGGGAAATGATTCAAGTCTTGTTTATGTTTTCGGAAACTGGAACAACTGGGGCAACTGGCCCGGAACTCCTATGAGTTTAATTGGAAATGGAGTTTATTCTGTTACGCTTCCTTTTATCGAAAATTCCAGTCATGAATTTCAGTTTGTTAATGGAAACCCGCCGGTAAAAGAGGTATTAGACCCGGCATGGTTATGTACCAATGGAAATCCTGTATATACCAACAGGACTTTAACTCTGGGCGCCAGCGATACTATAATCTGTTTGAACTGGAGTTCCTGCAATTCCTGTAACGTTCCGATAGTGCCAACGAACCGGACGCTTGAGAACATTACCGTAGTCGCCGAACAGGGCTCCTGCTACGACGCCACTCAAACCATTACGGTTGCAGGTAATAACAGCTTTTTCAGAGTAGAGGAATTTGGAGAAGTAACCCTGGTTGCCGGTCAAAGAATTATCATTCTACCAGGAGCTCAAGTCATGCCAGGAGGATATTTACACGCTCATATCACCGCTACACAGCAGTATTGTACTATGCCGGCAGCCCGCGAGGTAAAATCAATTGAAATTCAGGAGAGTCCTGTAAATGAGAATGGAGCTTTATCTCTCAGGATTTTCCCCAACCCCACATCGTCAGATGTTACCCTTGATCTGCAAGGCGTTTCTGATGGAGCTCAGGCAAAATTTGATATGATCGGTATTCGCGGCGAAAAACTTCGCACAGGCGAGTTCACAGGCAATGGGAAACATCCGCTTTCTCTAAATGGAATTTCTGATGGCGTGTATTACATCAGAATTGTTTGTGGAGATCAGGTAATTACTAAGATGATAATGAAAAGGTGACAATGAAGGCTTCGCTACAAATCAGGTACAAACCACAGCAATTAAACAATCTTAATCTTAAAAAATAAACAATGAAAAAAATCTTAAACCCTGGCGTATATCCAGCCATCAATAAAATTTCTTATCTGATAATTCTGCTTTTATTACTGGTATCGGGAGGCTTAACGGCACAATCGCGACTTGTCAGTAATTCAGCGCCAAAAGCTCCGCTAACGCCGTTGAATCTTCCGGTTACATTCGACGACGCAACCGTGAACTATGACCTGGTTGATTTTGGCGGTAACGCAAGCAATATTGAAAACGATCCTGTTGTTCCCACAAACAAGGTATGCAAAACCATCAAAACAAACACGGCAGTATCATGGGCAGGAACAACTCTCGGAGGATCAACCGGCGGCTTTGCAACGGCAGTGCCATTTGCTCCCGGCTTTACCACCATGAGCATGAGAGTATATTCAACTGATGCGGGAATACCAATCCGCATGAAGGTTGAAGATCCAATTGACGGCTCAAAGAGCGTGGAAACAGAGGCATTAACAACAACCGTAAATGCCTGGGAAACGCTTGTGTTCAATTTTGCAAACCAGTCGCCTGGAACCCCGGTAATTAATTACACCTACAATTACAAAAAGCTTTCGGTATTCTTCAATTTTGGAGTTACAGGCGCCACCGCCGGAAATAAAACATATTTCTGGGACGATGTGGCTTTTGGAGGAATAGCTCCAACTCTCATTAATGTTACATTTCAGGTGAAAACTCCCGATTCATTACCTGTTTATGTATTTGGCAGTTGGAGCAATTGGATCAATTGGCCCGGCAATGTTATGACTCCTGCCGGAACCGGTTTTTACGCTACTACTTTTACCTTAGCCGCTAACTCCAATTACGAGTTTCTTTATGTGAATGGCAACACTCCGATAAAAGAGGCATTAAATCCTGCATGGCCTTGTACCAATGGAAATGCAACCAACACCAACAGGGTTTTGACGCTGGGCAGTTCAGATACAACCATCTGTTTCACCTGGGCAACATGCACAACATGCACTGCGCCAATTTTGATACCAGTTGATCTCCCGGTAACATTCGACAATGGCAATGTAAAATATGAACTTGTTGATTTTGGCGGTAACGTTAGCAATATTCAAAATGATCCTGTGAATCCTACAAACATGGTTTGCAAAATCATCAAAACAAATACCGCCGAAACATGGGCGGGAACTACCATTGGAGGAACTGTTGGTTTCGCAACGGCTATCCCGTTTGCTCCGGGTTCAACCAAAATGAACATGAGGGTTTATTCGCCCGACGCCGGAATCCCGGTACGCGTGAAGGTTGAAGATCCTAACGATCCAACCAAAAGCGTTGAAACAGAAAAGGTGACATTAGGGGCTAACGCATGGGAATTCCTTGAGTTCGATTTTTCACACGAGGCGCCCGGAACCGCTGCCATAAATTTCGGGTATATCTATAAAAAGTTATCGGTATTCTTCAATTTCGGAACAGCAGGCGCTATCGCCGGAACCAAAACTTATTATTTCGACGATGTTGCTTTTGGTCCTATCGTTTCTGTTACCTCTGTTTTAAAAGATGAAATAAAAGTAAGCCTCAGCCGCGAAGGGCTGCATTTTAAGTTTATCCCGGCGAAGTTATTCAGGATGGCGCATTTGATTCGTTTTTCTTTGGTAAATCAAATACTTATGCCTACTTTTGCACCCCATTTTGACAGGAGAAAAATGGATTCCGTTCTTTATTTGAGTTCCTGAAAATAAACAGAATGTCGAACCCGGTTGGCAAAATACCGCCGCCACAAAACAAATTTAATGAATCCAGAAGAAATTAATGATTACATGGACCAGCCAACTGATCCAATTGATGAAAAAATTGAAAACGCCGAAGAAGCAGCGCCTGTTGCCGAAGATGTGAAAATTGAAGAAGAAATTGTTGCCGAACCGGTAGTTTTTGTCGCCGAAGAAGCTCCTGTAGTTTTAGTTGCCGAAGAGGTAACGCCAGAACCCGTTGCAGCGATATTTGTTGAAGAACCTCCTGTGAAGAAGAGCCGCCCGGCTCCCAAACCTATGGTTGCTCCCGCCGATTTTGACTGGGACGCCATCGGAAAAAAACACGAAATCTACTCTAACGACGAGCGGAAAAAACTGGAAGACGCTTACGACCAAACCCTCCGCGCAATCCAGGATCACGAAGTAATTGAAGGGATTGTGGTTACCATGACAAACCGCGAAGTGATTGTTAACATCGGCTTCAAAAGCGATGGCGTAATCCAGATGAATGAATTTCGCTACAATCCTGAACTGAAAATCGGTGATAAAGTTGAAGTTTACATTGAAAATCAGGAAGATATTACAGGTCAGTTATTGCTTTCGCATAAAAAGGCGCGCATCCTCAAATCATGGGAACGCATCAATGACGCTTTTGAAAAGCAGGAAATTATAAAGGGTTATGTGAAATCGCGCACCAAGGGCGGACTGATTGTAGATATCTTTGGTATCGAGGCATTCCTTCCGGGTTCGCAAATTGATGTTAAACCAATCCGCGATTATGATGTATTTGTTGACAAAGTGATGGAATTCAAAGTTGTGAAAATCAATCATGAGTACAAAAACGTGGTTGTATCGCACAAAGCGCTTATCGAAGATGAACTCGAAGCCCAGAAAGCTGAGATCATCAAAAAACTTGAAAAGGGACAGATTCTTGAAGGCACCGTAAAAAACATCACCAGCTATGGCGTATTTGTTGACCTCGGCGGCGTTGACGGATTAATCCATATTACCGATTTGAGCTGGGGACGCATCAACCATCCTGAAGAGATTGTTAAACTTGATCAGAAAATCAAGGTGGTTATCCTCGATTTCGATGAAAATAAAAAACGTATTGCCCTCGGTCTCAAGCAACTTACACCTCATCCATGGGATTCACTGGATCAGGATATGAAGATTGGCGATAAGGTAAAAGGTAAAGTTGTCGTTATTGCCGACTACGGCGCTTTCGTTGAAATTACCACCGGAGTTGAAGGTTTGATCCACGTTTCTGAAATGTCATGGTCGCAACACCTGCGTACTGCTCATGATTTTCTCAAGGTTGGTCAGGAAGTTGAAGCCGTTATTCTCACACTCGATCGCGAAGAGCGGAAAATGTCAATGGGTATTAAGCAACTTATTCCAGATCCATGGACAAACATCAGGGAAAAATATCTTCTCAAATCGAAACATTCTGCAACCGTCAGGAACTTCACCAATTTCGGTATTTTTGTAGAACTCGAAGAAGGTGTTGATGGTCTAATTCACATCTCCGACCTCAGTTGGTCTAAAAAAATCAAACATCCTGCCGAATTTACCAAAATCGGCGAGGTAATTGAAGTAATGGTGCTCGACGTTGACGTTGAAAACCGTCGCCTCAGCCTTGGTCACAAGCAGCTCGAAGAAAATCCCTGGGATGTTTTTGAAAACTTGTTTGCTATTGGTTCAGTTCATCTGGGAACAATAGTAAGTTTAACTGATAAAGGCGCGATAATTGCGCTTCCTTATGGCGTTGAAGGATTTGCGCCGCTTCGTCATCTTTCGAGAGAAGACAATTCAATGGCGAAGGAAGAAGAAGCAATGGACTTCAAGGTTATTGAGTTTTCAAAGGAAAACAAAAAAATCATTCTTTCGCACAGTAAGATTCATCAGGATGCAGCCAATGCTGAAAAGAGCAAAGAGGTTAAATCTGGCTTGAAAAAGGAAAGCGATACAAAGAAAGCGGTGAAAAAACTCAAGGATAACCTCGAGAAAACAACCCTTGGCGATATTGACGCCCTTGCAAACCTGAAAGCTGATATGGTGAAAGCTGAAAATCTGGCGCGCGATACAAAAACAGCCGCTTTTGAAGCACAGTTCGAAGCCGAAGCCGAAGTTGAAGCCGAACCGGAAACCGAAACCGAATCGGAAACCGAAGAATCGAAGCCGGAATAATACATGACCTTTTCGTTTACTGTGCTGGGTTGTAATGCTGCAATCCCAGCCAACAACCGAAACCTAAGCGCTCATTTGCTCAATGCAGATGAGCGCTTGTTTTTAATTGATTGCGGTGAAGGAACTCAGTTTCAGTTGCGGAAATTTCATATCTCGCTCCAGCGTATCCGGCACATTTTAATCAGTCACCTTCACGGCGATCATTTCTTTGGACTTATCGGATTGCTCAATTCAATGCACCTTCTTGGACGAAAAGAAGATTTACATGTATATGGACCGCCAATGTTGCAGGAGATCATCCGGATTCAACTGGAAGTATCAATGACAATCCTAAATTATCATCTTCATTTTCATTCTCTGATGATGGAAGATTACAACCTGCTGTTTGATGATGCAAAACTGTCTCTCCACAGCTTTCCTTTGAAACACACCATTCCTACGTGTGGTTTTGTTTTCAGGGAAAAAAACCCTCCTCGGAAAATCTTACACCCGCGATCGTTTGCCTATTGCAGCGATACCGGATATTTTGAGCAAATGACGCCCTGGATTAGCGGTGTTTCATTGCTTTATCATGAAGCTACCTTCATGCAATCGTTGGCAAAAGCGGCTAATGATAAACTTCACTCTACTGCCGCTGAAGCTGCAACAATTGCATCCAAAGCCGGCGTTAAAAAACTGATGGTTGGACATTTTTCTGCCCGATACGAAGATCTGGAGCCTTTGCTTCAGGAAGCTATGGCTGTTTTTCCGGAAACAATTCTGGCGGAGGAAGGAAAGGAATTCAATATGTAACAATGCACGTCCTTCGTCCCTCGTCCCTCGTCCCTCGTCCTTCGTCCCTCGTCCCTCGTCCCTCGTAAATCGATTCGTTTTTGTATTTTTGTTGAAATTTTTAATCTTAATTTTTATGCGTAAACTTTTTGCTCTTTTACTTATGACTGGCGCTTTTACCATTAGTGGTTACAATCAGAAAGATAATCCTTTTTTTGAAGATTGGAAAACTCCGTTTCAAACGCCTCCCTTCAGCCAAATCAGAAATGAACATTATATGCCGGCTTTTACAGAAGCCATGAAGGTTCACAATAAGGAAATTGACGTCATTGTGAGGAATTCCGAAACGCCGACATTCGGAAACACCATATACGCTCTTGATAAAAGCGGGTCTTTACTGGAGAAGGTTAGTTCAGTATTTTACGGACTCAACGCCGCCAATACCAACAAGGAGATGCAGGAAATTGCAAAGCAACTTTCGCCGCTGGTAACTAAACATTCTGACGATATCAACCTGAATCCGGCTTTGTTTGAGAAAGTTAAAACCATATATAAAAACAAGGAAAAGCTGCGACTCAATCCCGACCAGCTTCGCCTGGTTGAAGAAACATACAAGGGGTTTGTTCGCGGAGGGGCAAATCTGGATCCAAAAGCGCAGGCAAGGCTCCGTGAAATAAATAAAGAAATCAACATGCTGCAACTCAATTTTGGTCAGAACCTGCTCGCTGAAACCAATGATTTCAAGCTAACTGTTGTTAATAAGGAAGATCTGGCAGGTTTACCAGAAAGCGCTGTAGCTGCCGCTTCCGAAGCGGCAGATAGAGAAGCTGCAAATACCAAAACTGCGAATACTGACGTTGGCGCTACCCAGGCGGTTACTGCGGAAGCAGGCGCTTCACAGGGAAAGTGGATTTTTGGATTACAAAATTCAAGTATAATGCCCTTCCTTCAATTTGCTGATAACCGGTCGCTTCGCGAAAAGATTTTCACCGCTTACATTAACCGTTGTAATAACAACAATGAGTTCGACAATAAAGCATTGATTGGAAAATTGGTTGCCTTGCGCGCTGAAAAGGCAAGGTTGATGGGATTTGAGAATTTTGCCTCTTTCATTTTGGATGACAGGATGGCAAAAACGCCCGATAATGTTTACAAACTTCTGGATCAGGTTTGGTTGCCTGCCATTTCGAGGGCTAATGAAGAGGCTGTCGAAATGCAACATGTAATGATAAAGGATGTTGAAAAGGGTCGACTCGAAGCCTGGGACTGGCGTTATTACAACGAAAAACTTATGAATCAACGTTTTCAACTTGATGAAGAATCACTGAAACCGTATTTCAAATTGGAAAACGTTCGCGATGGCGCATTCTTTGTCGCCAATAAATTGTATGGAATTACTTTTTCTGAAGTCAAGGATGCTCCAACTTATTATGATGGAGTGAAATTATTTGAATGTAAGGATGCAGATGGCAGTCATCTCGGCGTTCTTTATCTCGATTTTCATCCTCGTCCGGAAAAGAGGGGAGGAGCCTGGTGCGGAAGTTACAGGTCGCAGTCGTATCGCGATGGCAAACGTGTAGCGCCGGTGATGACTATCGTTTGCAACTTTTCACCTCCCTCGGCAGATAAACCTGCATTGCTCACTGCTGATGAAACTGAAACCCTGTTCCATGAATTCGGGCATGCCATTGCCGGATTGTTGAAAAACGTAAAGTACAAAGGATTGTCAAGTGTTCCGCGGGATTTTGTTGAGCTTCCATCCCAGATTATGGAGCATTGGGCATTTGAACCCCAGACGCTGAAGGCGTATGCAAAGCATTATCAAACCGGCGTTGAAATTCCTGGTGAATTGGTTGAAAAAATCATCGGGAGTCAAAAATTTGGGCAGGGGTTTAAAACCACTGAATATCTTGCAGCGAGCTTTCTTGATATGGATTATCATATTTTGCCTGAAGCCGGTAAGATTGACATTTTGCAGTTTGAGTCAGAATCAATGAAAAAGCGCGGACTTATTGCGCAGATTCCGCCAAGATACCGTTCAACATACTTTCAACATTCAATGACAGGCGGTTATACAGCCGGTTACTATAGTTATATATGGGCTGAAGTACTTGATGCAGACGCCTTTCAGGCTTTCAAAGAAACCGGCGATATTTATAACCGAGAGGTGGCTGCCAAATTCCGGAAGGATATCCTTGAACGTGGTGGCTCAAAAGACGCCATGAAGATGTATATTGATTTCAGAGGGCGGGAACCGGGTATTGAACCTTTGCTTCAGAATCGCGGATTAAAATAGTCTATATCCTGCCGCCATTCTTCACCCTGTCTTGCTGATTCGATGCAGGGCTTCCTGATTCTTAAGTTCCATTTCATGATCTGTAAGGTTAATAATGCCTTCCAGTTGAAATTCCCTTAGAATTTTAACCGCGCTATCCTTAGTCATTCCTGAAAGTTCCGCTAAATCCTGCCGTGAAAAATACATAGGAAAACGAGTAGCTTCGAATATTTCATCGAACAGGTAAATCAAAGTATCCGCCATTCGCCCTGCCATCTGCTTCTGGGTCAGATAAATCAGCCTGTTATGCACCGATAATACATTCCGGCTGAAATCTTTCATGAACTCATGAGCAAAAGCCTTGTTCTGGTCTATGATATCTCTGAAAACCGCCACATCAATAAAACAAACTGTCGTATCAATCAAGGCAGTCACCGTAAAATGGTGACGCTGGTCAAAGTAAATGCCCGGACCTCCGATGAAGTTTGTGGGCTTTACAATCCTGAGAATGGCGTTCCGCTGATCAATGCCTTCGAGATATAACTTGGCAAGTCCTTTGTTCACCGAAATTACATGCGACATGAAGGTACCCTGCTTTCTGATCGTTTCACCTTTTCTGAACACCACCGTAAGCTTGATGTTGTCTATCAGAGTAAGTTCTTCATCGGTCAGGAAGCAGAACAACGGTGATTTAAAATCACACCCAATGCAGTGTCTGTCTGGATTTTCACAATTTGAAATCATCTCGTCAACATGGTTTTTTAAATCTGGTTTTCACTTCCGTTCAAAGGTATAAAAATATTTTCACGATATTTTTCTGTTTTAATACGTTTTATTCCGTGATATTACGGGAAAGATTTATCTATTAACCGGCAATATACAAATGTCAAAAGTCATTATTTAGACTAATTCTAATTACCTTTGTTGCAAAGTGAATTGCCCAAACAGGCAACCCGCATTTTCAACATTGAATAATCAGCCTAATCAGAAAGGTAAATGTTTTTTAGCGAATTTTTATTACAGTTTTCGGAGTGGACTGAATGATCGTACAATCAACAAAAAATCACAGGAGGAAAATTATGAGATTATTATATTTTACTAACAAAACCAAAGGACTAAATGGTTCAGATTCCAGATCATCGGGCGTCTCCGGCAGAAACCTTATTGCGTTCATCGTCCTTATTATGCAATTGTCATTTACCGTCACTGCCCAGGTGTGTTGCCCTGAATTCAAATTGAAAGATGCAATTGAAATTTGTCCACCCGAAGGAGCATGCCAGCGTGGAACTACTCCTAACAGCGGACATAGCTCGCTTGTTGCCTGCAAACAAACATACCATCAATACACAGTTTATCCAAACACCGCGCCTTACACCTATACCTGGACTATTACGGGAGGAACGCCTGCAGCGGCTTTCGGAAACCCGGTAAATATATTGTGGGGCAATGGCGCAAGCGGAACCATAAAAGTGGTTATCAGCGGCGGTGGTTGCCTCGATTCCATTAAGCAGGAGGTCTGTCTGATTAAAGGACCACAGGCAAACTTTACCCTCGCAAATGATACGGTTTGTTTGAATACCCCTGTCTTGTTTACCAATACATCAAGCGGCGGCAGCGATTATTTGTGGGATTTTGGCGACGGCTCCATTTCAAACCTTGCCACTCCGCCAGGTCATGTTTATCCCGCAGCCGGTACATACATTGTAACCCTTACAGCTTTCAATTCAGGTGGGGGAGGATCTGCAGGCGGCGACCAAAAAACTCCATGCGGATGCAGGGATACAATTTCAAAGACTGTTGTGGTGTTAAATGCAACGGGACCTTCGATTACGCACGATTGCTGTTTTAAAACCGTTTGTCCGGGCGATACTACTTCATTATGTACAACCGCTGTTTGTTCCACCTATAACTGGACAGTTACCGGGGGCGTCATAATTTCGGGCGCTAATACAATGTGCATCAAAGTGAAGTGGAATGTCACATATACTGTGCCTACAACGGTTTCACTTGCCGTTCCGGGTTGCGCATCAACTCCATGTCCGGGAACTACTACAATCAATGTGCCTGTACTTTATCCCAGCCTGCCAATAAGCGGACCAAGCATACTTTGTGTAGGGTCCTCCGGCAGTTATTTTCTCCCCACGCTTCCAGGTACTTATTACCTGTGGACAACAACAGCGACTCTGGGAACTTATTCATTTAACGACAAGAACAGGAACACTCCAAACATCAATATTTCCTTTACGGTTCCCGGAACTTATCAGCTCCAGTGCCAATACCAGAACCCACTGGCAGGATGCAGCGGTTTAAGCGTAATCACTGTAAGCGTTCTTCCTGTCTTTTCATTCTTTGGCGATGATGTTGTTTGCCAGAGTAACCCTATTACATACTTTGCCAATGGCAACGCCAACTGGACAGTTACTCCAATGGCGGGCGTTATTGTTTCTCCGGTTAATGGAATATCAAGTACCATTACATTTAATAATCCAGGCACATACACAATTACCGCAACCAACACAACTCCCGGCGTTTTCTGCAATCTCACTGCAACTAAGGTGGTTGAAGTTATCGCAAAGCCAATTCTGGGTAGTATAGTTGGACTTACAGTAGTTTGTCCCAATAAAAATTTAATTTACAGTATTACCTCCAATACTCCGGGAAGTCCTTTCGTTTGGGCAATTAGCCTGGGAACTGGAACTATCCTTACTCAAATGGGTGTTGACAAGGATGTGATTGTAGTAAAACTGACCGGTGCAGGTCCCTGGCAAATCAGCGTTTATCAGCAAATTGAAATCAGTCCGGGCATCTTTTGTCAGTCGCTGACCAAAATATTGAACATCTTTCCTTACGCTCCGCCAGTAGTTTCGGGACCTACAACGGTTTGTGTTGACGCCGTTACCACCTTTACTGCCAGCGGACCGCCTCCTCCGGGTGGCTTTCAATGGAGTGTTACTCCTCCGAACAGAGGATCAATTATTTCAGTACAGGGCACAAACATTGTGAATATCCGGTGGCATGGAACGCCAACATTGGCAACGGTTTCTGCATCCCACTGCGGTGGATCAGGTTCGATTAATGTAACTATCATTAATCCCCCGGTGGTTGGCAATATCACTGCAAACGGCTCCTTTTCCTATTGCCTGCCACTTATGCCCGGCGGTCTTATTCTAAGCGTTACCGGCGGATTTCCTTCTTACCAGTGGAGCGATAACACAGGTCCCATCACTGGAGCTACAAATTCTTCTTATGCTATACCAAATTCATATTTCAGCGGCGCTGGTATCTATTATTTCTATGTGACTGTTTCCAACGGTACCTGTAGTGTGACAAAAAGTACTTATATTCTGATTGGAAACTGCACCGGTGGCGGTGGTCCGCCAAATCCGGTGAACTGCTCTGTTGATTTTTCAATCAGTCCCAATCCTGCTTGCCAGAACCAACCTGTTACCTTCACAGCGATTCCGACAGGTCCCGGATTCCAGTTTTTTTGGGACTTTGGCGACGGTTCAACATCATTCCAAACCCCGACGCAGCATACTTATGTATTGCCGGGTATATACACGGTAACGCTTACAGCCACGCTGGGAAGTTGCACCGCAGTTAAAACACATACAGATACAATTAATCCATCGCCTTCATGCGCAATCACAGCTTCTGATACTATGTATTGCCCCGGCAGTTTCGTAACACTTACCGCTTGCGCCGGAATGTCGTCATATCAATGGTATTTGAATGGCTCAATGATAAGCGGCGCTTCGAGTTCTGTTTACAATGTCTACAATTACGGCGAGTATCAGGTGGAAGTTTCCAATAGTTTCGGATGTTCTGACAAGTCAAACGCCATATTCATTTATGAGAAACCAACGCCGAAAGCAAAAATTACGGGAGAGGGATCAGTTTGTGCAAATGCCGGTGGTCTTTCACAGTTCCAGCTTTCTGCCTATTATGATGCGAATTATTCTTACACATGGTCAAGCCTTCCGGCAGGAGCTACATTCAGCCCTAATGGCAGTAATGCGGGCTATATTACTTTAGCCTCTGTTACACTGCCGCTTGCATTGCCATATACCGCAAGTTTTATTCTCCAGGTTACAGATATAGTTACCGGATGCATTGCTTATGATACCCTCTGCATTACATTCAACGAAATACCGAATTTGTCTGTGCCATTTTACTATGGTTGCCAGGCTGGTCCAGTTACGTTGACTCCTTCACCCATAAATACAACTCAGTTTGCCTATCAATGGAGTCATGGACAAACAACGCCGGTAATAACAGTAACGGTTGCCGGAATTTACGGACTTACAATAACTGACAAATCTACAGGATGTTCGGCAAGCTCAACGGCGGCGATGATAAATCCTAAGCCCGATTTGAGTTTATTCCCAATTGGCTGCAAAACAATCAAGTGCAAAACCGACACTTTGAATCTGTATATCCCGCTGCCGCTTACTCAAACAGGTCCTTTCAGTACCTATCCAACAGCCTATCCCAGTATTACCTGGTATGCCAATGGTAACTGGGCAACTCCGATCGGAACCGGCAATAATTTCCCATTCGTTTCACCCTCTTCAGGTACATTCTCGATTTCTGTTGTTGTGAAGAATGCTTATGGGTGTGCCGATACCGCCGGGGTATTCTGTCTGACTGTAAAATGCGATACCCTTGATTTTGGCGATGCGCCGGATAGTCCAACAAACGTCGGATATAACTATGCGACACTCCTCATGAATAACGGAGCAAGACATGTCGTACAGCCAGGCATCTTCCTTGGCAGTTTTGTTGATACCGAACCCAACGGACAACCCAGTATCGGCGCCGACTGCGATGATAATGATTGTCTCTATCCATCCGCCGGCGATGACGAGGATGGCGTGAATATGCCGTCGGTTATTGAGATTGGAACTACCTATAATATCACGGTTCAGGCTTCGGTAAACGGATTTCTCGATGCGTGGATTGACTTTAATATTGCAGGAAACTGGTCAAATCCCGGCGATCATATATTCATTATCCAGCCGCTTTCAGCAGGACCAAATATTTTGTCATTTACCGTACCGGCAACTGCTGTTGTTGGTCAATCGTATGCCCGGTTCCGTTTCCGCACCACACAGACGCCGATCAATTACTTTGGGCTGGTCAGCAATGGCGAAGTGGAAGATTACCCTGTTTATATTGATGAATGTTCGCAGGGCAATGAACTTGACTTTGGCGACGCTCCCGACAGCCCGGCTACCGGATTTAACTATTCCACACTACTTGCAAATAACGGCGCAAGGCACGTAAAGTACCTCAACATCCGTTTGGGCGCATTAATTGATTCGGAGACCGATGGGCAGCCAAATATCAATGCCAAAGGCGACGATCTTAACGGATTGGCTGATGAGGATGGCGTTGTTTTCGTCGGAACAATGTATGTTGGAGCTTCTGCGAATATCAAGGTTACTGCGTCGGTTCCGGGATTTCTGAATGCCTGGATGGATTTCAATAAGAATGGAACCTGGGCAGATGCAGGCGAGCAGATATTTACTAATCAGCCTATGGTGGCTGGTAATAATAACCTGACCTTCAACATTCCGACCACTGCCATTCAGGGAAAAACATTTATGCGTTTCAGGTTCAACACTATTGGAGGGTTAACCTATTTCGGATTGGCAACCAATGGCGAGGTGGAAGATTACGGCGTACATTCTTGCCCCCATTGGATGCCTATCCCAACGTCGGTAACGCATTTTATTATTATTCCGCATAACCTGCCGGAAATGACTCCAGGCGACGTTCTCGGCGTATTTTACCATGATGCCGCAGGGTCTGAGTTTTGTGCAGGTCTTTCAGAATTCAATGGCGTTGATGACAAAGTTATGATAGCTTATGGCGACGACCCGAACTCACTGGTAAAAGATGGATTTGTTGCCGGCGAACCAATAACCTGGAAACTGTGTTCTTTTGTTAAGGCTGACGCCAACACGGTGACTGTGATATACAACCCTGCCTTTCCTAATCATAACGGCGTATTTGTGGTTAACGGGTTGTCGGCGCTTATCGGTGTAATTGGTTTGCATGTAAACGCTACAGCCGCTCCCGGCGCAATATGCCTCGGCGATCAGGTTCAATTGAATGCAGCTATTCAGGAACCAACCGAAGGAGTTACCTACACCTGGACTTCACAACCAGCGGGATTCTCTTCTACTGAGCAGAATCCTGTGGCAGTCCCAGGCGGAAGTACGGTATATACAGTTGACGCCTTCGATGGCGTATTCCACGGGTACGGTTCCGCCTCGGTTACGGTTACTGAAGCGAATCCACTTGTTGAAATTCTGCCGTTGAAGAATATTGACATTCCATCGGGAATGTTTAAATGCTACAATGCCACAATTAATATTACCGCTGCCGGCGGTTCTGCAACAGGCGGTTCGACATTTATTGTTCATGATGGCGGCAATGTAAATATGATTGCCGGTGTGAAGATCAACCTCCTGCCAGGCGTCAAAGTGAACAGCGGCGGATATCTTCACGCTTTCATCACAACAACCGGCGCATACTGCTGTGCCAGTCCGGCAGCTTCGCCTACAATGTCACAGAGCGAAACAACAGGGTTCTTTGATCTTACCAGGGAAGATTCATTCTTTAAGGTTTATCCAAATCCTACAACAGGAACATTTACCATTGAGTTGAACGGCGTGGATATGAACTCATCCGTTTCCGTTGAAATTTATAGCATGGTTGGCGATAAAATTGAAAACGTCAATATGCCTGCGTTCAAACAGCAGATGTTCGATCTTTCGCGACGCACTGCTGGCATCTATCTTGTTCGCGTTACTTATGGAGAAAAGACCGGCTTGAGCAAGGTTATCAAACAATAAAGTTTGCATGGTCAGTTAATGTGGCGCCCGCCGCTTCCCTTTATATAAATGGGGTAGGGGTGGGCGTTCTCTTTTTTGCGAATTGCTGATAACTTTTTCGGTTATCGTATGATATTTGAATTACAAACATTGTCGCTGATTGTGGTGTTTTCATGATACCCTGATTTTTAGCGCGAAGGTAAATCGGGTAGGGCTATTGGCAAAGAACGTATTTTTATTAACCTGATATATAAACTCTTATTGCTTTTGCAATTGAAAATTCAGAAAAAGTTTCTTGTATGCAATACTTGAAAAAATCAAATTGTCTGCCAAATTCTTCCATGATTATTTTTCCTTCGTTTGAAAGCATGATTGCCGTAGAAAAGATTTTTGCACAAGGTTTAAATGGTTTGTCAAAATATAGATATTCAGGTTCTCCGTATTTATCTAATCGAAATTCTTCGCAACGTTCTTCATCTGATAATTTTAACCATGTATCTGGTTCCGATTTTTTTAACATTTCAATTGTATCTTCAAAATCTTGTTTTCTGCCTGAATAAACTAATTTAGCTCTAATAAAATCAACTTGAACCTGCTGCTTTCTAGCCTGTCTAATCAAATCATTAATTAGTTCACTTTTACTAGTGTATTCTTCATTATTCACTTGTATTTTTAACCATTCTTCATTTGGTTTTGTGAGCGATATACTTTGTCTTGCCATAATATTATTTTTGATGCAAATGTACACCAGATACACCAGTTGCAAATTTTCTCGTGGATTACCCCGCATTGCGGCAACCGGTGTGTTAGCAAAAGCGCCCGGCTATTTGTACTCTTCAATTAATGCTTCATACGGGATTTTCAATTTATCATGAAGTTTACGAATCATTTGTAAATTCAATTTACGTTTCCTGCTGAAGATTTCAGAAACCCTGCTTTTATATCCAATTATTCCGGCCAGGTCGCTTTTATTCAAATCCATTTGTTCCATTCGGAATTTTATGGCTTCAATTGGGTCTGGCGCTTCAATTGGATAATGTTCTTCTTCATATTTTTCTATAAAGATACTTAGAATGTCAGCTTCATCCCCTTCCGGTGAATCAATGGGGGCGTCAAATATATCATCGAGCCGTTTCAAAGCTTTTTGATATTCCTGGTCTGTCTTTATTACTTTTATTTCCATACCTGTCAAACTTTTTCAGAATCAATTTTGTCGTAATCAATATGGGCGCCAATAAACCTGATAAATACCCATTGTCTTAAATAATTTACCTTTATAACCAATCTGTATTTGTTTCCGCAAATATTGAAAATCACTCTTCCTGATTTGAGAATACTTGCTTTGGGATACTCGTTTTTAACATCAGTAGGATTCTTCCATGTTGCTTTTGATGCTTCCCGATACCAACTTTTCAACTGTTGCTCAGAATCGGAATATTTTTCCCAGAACTCCTTAAGTATTTTCTTCGCAATTACCCTCATTGTGTTTTCGATACATCCAAGAAACAAAAGTAAGTATAAAAGTTACCACTTTGGTAATTTTGAGAAAGAATGTTTTCAACGGGTTTTCGGGCATTTTTGCTAACGAGGGAATATCCTCAAGACTTAGGTTCTTTAGGAGATTCGATGCAGAACCTAACTTGCATTCAATATCATGCAGTTATAAAAACGAGGTACAAATGATGTACAAATATTTATTAAGTTCACACAAAAGCCGTCTCAAAAAGAAATGAATCGAACGCATACAATGGAACATTGGTCAGCCAGCTCTCTTTCCGATAATCTGACATTGATGTTCTGACCGACATTGTCGGATTGAATTTTTCAAAAAAGAACTTCAGGCTTTTTGCCTTCAGGTTTTCTGCTGCTTTTACTTCAATCGGAATGACCCGATCGTTAGCCTGGATTACAAAATCCAGTTCACCCCTGGAGGTGTCAGACGACCAATAGAAAACCTGAACATTTTGCCGGGTTTTAAGATGCTGCAGGACAAACTGCTCGGCGAGGGCTCCCTTGAACTCGCTGAAGATTGAATTTCCCTGGAGAATGGTTTGTTTGGTCAGGCCTCCCATTGCCGACAATAGACCGACATCGAGAATATACAGTTTGAATGCAGAACTATCCTGGTAAGCAACCAACGGAATAGCAGCTTTCGAAACTCGCTGAATTTTGTGAACAAGTCCGCAATCGGTCAACCAGGCGAGAGCAAGTTCAAACTCTTTTGCTCTGCCTCCCTGTTTAACCACCCCGAAAATGAACTTCTTATTTTCTTTTGCTAACTGGGACGGAATTGATTGCCACAACATTTTAATCCGGGGAACAATCTCTGCCGGCGCATGTTTTGAAAAATCATGCTCATAAGCCGATAAAATATTTTTCTGGATGGTCCTGACCCGGTCAAAATCATTTTCACTGATGAAAGAACTCACGGCTTCAGGCATTCCCCCGATAAAATAATAATGACGGAGATGTCCGGTTAGTTTTGCTTTGAAGCTTGTGATCATCGCCCAATCCTGGCTTTCCAGCAGTTCATAAAGCTGTTCCTGACCCAGCGCCAATAAAAATTCGGTGAACGACATGGGGTATAGGGTCAGAAAATCAACTTTCCCAACAGGAAACGATGTTTTCTGATGCAGGGTGATCCCAAGCAGGGAGCCGGCTGCGATAATATGATATTCGGGAGCATTCTCGCAAAAATACTTCAGGGAGGTGATTCCCCTTTCAGCTTCCTGGATTTCATCAAGAATGATCAGCGTGTTTTCAGACCGAATCCTGATCCCTGTTTCAATTTGAAAAGCCGTGATCAGCCTGTTTACATCAAAATCCTCTGTAAAGATTGATTTCAGGGAATCGGAGGATTCGAAGTTGATGTAAGCGACTTGTTCATATTCGCTTCTGCCAAATTCCTTCATGAGCCACGTTTTACCCACCTGCCTTGCTCCCTGGAGGATCAAAGGTTTCCTGGTTTTTGACTTTTTCCACTTTAACAAATCGACAAATGCAAATCGTTCCATGTTCTTATTTTGTGCGAATATACAAAATAATGCACGAATTTGTGTGGTGTGTTACATTTTATTGCACGAAAATATGTGTTTTGCCGATAGCTATTATCTGGCTTACCGGGATACCGGTATCAGCGGCATCGTTAATTGACAAAATTTATTATTGTACGATAAAGAGTTTCCTGATAACCGAACCACCATCCGGAATGCTTATCTTAAGGTAATAAGGTCCTTTTGCCAGTCCTGCGGTGTTGATACGGATAACATTTTCACCTTGATGCATTGCCGTTTGGAACTCACGGATCACCTGTCCTGTCCGATCATGCAGGGAAATGGTCAGATCCAGTTGGCGGGTTACCGATACATTCAGGTTGGCCATGCCTTTCGTTGGCGGATTAGGGTAGATATCGCCGATCCCGCTGATGTACCGGGGCAGTTGATCATTGATCCCGTAAGCAATTTGCATGTCGTTCATGCTGAATGGCGTGGAAGCCGTCGTATGAGTATCATCGAGTGTGACATTGGCAGGGGAAGTCGTAAGACCTGCCACTTCAGGATATACTATATATTTTCCCATGGCAATACTGTTGAATACGAAATGACCGCTCGCATCGGTGTACGTCGCCTCTAATGGCTTATTTGATGGATCGAGCAGCAATACTTCCACATTCTGTGCCGGGGTTCCTCCAACGTTCACCTTTGTTCCCTGGGTAACGGTACCGCTGATCATGCCATTTCCCGGTGATAGGGACCCGGCCTCGATCAGGTGGAAATTATAAGGATTATTTGGCTGCCCGAGTTCAATCAGGTGGGCGCTGGTCCAAATGATCGCCTCTTCGAAGTAAGTTGGAACGAAATCACCGTAACGCGACGAAGTTGGTAAAAGCTGTGCAAGCAAATAATATTGGCCGGGCGAAACCACTCCAAACCAGTACATTCCCAGTGAATCCCCGAACTCATGCGAATTCACTACGGTCATCATATTTCCGGAATCCACTCGGATCAATTCGATCATGCCATGATCTACGAAGGTGTTCCCCATAACAACAGCGCCGTTAACATCGCATGTATAGCTTACAATCACCGTCTGGGCGCTTTCCCAGGTACAACCTCCTGAAGTTGTCGTGGTGAGGGTGACATTAAAAGAGTCGTCATAAGAGAAAACATGGTGCGGATTACGCTCGGTTGAAAAATTGGCAGACCAGGAATGAATATCCCCGAAGTTCCAGGAATAGGAGGTTGAGTCGGTACTGTTCGTATGACTTTCAAAGCTTACAGTCAGGAAATTCTTGCTGTAAGTAAAATAACTCTCGCAATTTACAGGTGCATTGCCAACCTCCGCGCTCACGTGAACCGTAACCTGGGCAATCAACATTGTAGAAAAACCAAGGATCATCGCAAAGAGTAGAAGTAATTTTTTCATAGATTTTGAGGTTTGACGTAAATGGCATTGGGACGCTAAGTTACTTCTTTTCGTTGCCTGGCTTGATTATTTTTGAATTTTGTTTGGGATGACGGGAAAGCGGTAGATACTGCCCTTAAATGTAATTCTCATTCATCCGGTTCATGCGCTGATTGCGTCGACGCTGCCATCTGAAAAAGCCATAACCGAGGATAAGAAGAATCGGTAGCAGGAAATTCAGGTACTTCAGGAAAGCTTTTTTACCGTCTTCCATCTGATCAATCGGTCGCGATTTAACCTCCTTCGTCCGCAAATCAATCAAACCGGTGTCATCCGAAAGCCAATCAACTGAATTGACAAAAAGATTCAGATTGTCCTGCGGCAGTTGGCGCGCTTGCTGACTTTCACCATTCACGGCAAAGTCGCCGTCAGAAATTAGGATTAGCTTCGAGTTCAAACTACCGCAGATTTTTCCATTCAACAAAACTGCCACATTCAGATTCGGCGAACGGAAATCGCTGATTTGCCAGTTTCGGTTTACATTAAAGGTAAGCGGCGCATTTTCGACGCCCGATTTTTCGGAAGTCATTGCGAGCGGAGTGAATGTTAAACCGCCAATACGCGGCTGATAATCAATAGAACTCGCAAATTGAAGTATAACTGAAGTTAAGCCTTTTGTGGATGGATTTTCAGCAAATTTCGTAATCAGCGGCAAAAACGGAAATTTCAGGTTCGATTGGAAACTCATGTAACCCTGCTGCTGATTAACTGTAACGCTTCCGCAGTTTTGGTCAATTACAAAATTGGGGTTTACCCTGATGCCTTTGCTGTCGAGCCAGCTTTCCAAACCGGTTTTCACAACTGTGCCGCTTAAATTCTGAAAGTTTCCTTCAACGCGGTTCATTGCGATGAAGATGTTTTTCCCTGTGGCAAGAAAATTGTCGAGCTTCTGAAGATCGGAAGGAGGGAAGGTATCGCGCGGATTTACGATAATCAGAGTTTTATAATTGCTCAAATCGCTGGTTGCAGAATTCAGATTTACAGGCTCCACATCATACAATATTGAAAGCGATTGCATCACCTGCATCATTGAATTTACTGAGGTTTCGCCATGTCCTTCAATAAATCCGATTTTTGGTTTATAATCAACCGTCATTTTTTTAATGCTGGTTGACAAACTGTATTCCATTGCCGCGCCTGGTTGTATAAATGGAATTACCTCCTTTTTATCGCCGCATTTCAAAACTGCGCCGAGATAAGCTTTTTGTTGTTTTACCTGATCTTTTTCACGGACATTGATAAGGATAGGATTCACTCCCGCCTGAACTGCCTGCTGCTCGGTTTGTTCATCCTTGTTAGGATTGATGAAATCGAACATCACTTTGCCGTTTGAACGATTTGAATACTCAATCAGCTCTTCTTTAAAATCACGCCTCAATTGAGCAAATTCGGGAGGCAATTCCTCGCTGAAATATGCCGTAACAGTTATATTTTGTTTCAGGGAACCAAGAATGTTCCGGGTGGCTTCGCTAAGAGTAAATCGCTTATCAGCCGTAAAATCAAGCCTTAGAAAAAAACGGTCGGCTAAAAGGTTGACAAGAATGAGTACGCCTGCAATCAATAAAACGTTGTTGAGTATCGTTTTCTTTTTCATCTGAAATTGTAGTTTGAGATTCAACGACAGGTTTAATTGGTTAAGTTTCTTTTCGATAAAGCCAGTTCTGTGCCTACCATGGCAAAAAAGATGATAGAACAGAAATAGATAAGGTCTTTGGTGTCAATCACGCCTCTTGCCATACTCTCATAGTGAGTTGAAAGGCTCAAATAGCTAAGGATTGACGATAGCCATCCGGTGGTTCCGCTGGCAAGGAGAGAGAAGATAAGGTGGAAAAATATTCCTATAAACAAGGCTATCAGAAATGCCACGATTTGGTTGCCGGTTATGCTGCTGGCAAAAAGACCAATGCTGATGTATGCCGCGCTCATAAAAAGCAACCCAAGGTATCCCATTAAAACAGCGCCGTGATCAATCTTTCCGATATTGGCAACCGTGATATAATAGGGAAGTGTGAGCGCCAGGGCAATGCAGATTAGCAGAAAAGCCGCCATGAATTTTCCGGCGATGATCTGCCGGTCGGTAACGGGTTTGGTGACCAGCAGTTCTATTGTTCCCGATTTCCGTTCATCGGCAATCATTCCCATAGTGATGGCAGGGATGAAAAAGAATAGCGACCAGAAGGCAATACCGAAAAATGACTGGAGGCTTGCCTGGTTCACCATAAATACATCGCCGCCGAAAAGCCAGGTAAAAAAACCGCTGAATCCAAGAAAAAGAACAATCATTATATATGCCATCAACGAATCGAAGAATGACCTTAGCTCTCTTTTTGTGATTATCCAGATTTGTTTCATAATTATTTTGTTACGAAGTTGATTATAAATGACGCAATTCCAAATTCCAAATCGGTTAATTATTGATAGTCAGATCGCGGAAAACCTCTTCGAGTTTACGTTCAACCGGGGTCATTTCGGTCAGGCTCCATCCTTTATCAACACAAAGCCGGAAAATAGCCTTACGGGAGTTTGCGTCGGCTTTACTCTGAATTTCAAATGCCTGTGTGTATTCCGGGAGAAGATCGACAAGTTCGATTGTGTCAATCAATTGAAGGGCTTTGAAAATTTCATTCCGCTCGCCATCCTCAATAACAACTTTCACAATCTCTTTATTTTGCGCCTGTTTCCTAAGAGTTGTTGCAGTTCCGTCGGCAACCAGTTTGCCGCTGCTGATAATCACGATTCTGTCGCAGGTTGCCTCTACTTCTGCAAGGATATGCGAACAAAGGATTACAGTTTTCTCCCTGCCAATCCGTTTTATCAGCTCCCTGATCTCGACAATCTGGTTGGGATCAAGTCCCGAAGTAGGCTCGTCGAGAATAAGAACTTCCGGGTTATGGATTAGCGCCTGGGCAAGCCCGACACGCTGCTGGTATCCTTTCGACAATTCACTGATCTTTTTGTGCCGCTCATTTTTTAATCCGCAAACCTGAACCATCTCGAGAATTCGCTCCCTTATCATTGACTTGGGAACTCCCTGAATTTCGGCTGCAAAAGCAAGGTAATCGAGAATTGCCATCTCTTTATAAAGCGGATTTGATTCTGGAACATAACCGATATGTTTTTTAACTTCGGTTGGATGATCCAGAACAGAAAGACCGCCTACTTTAACAATCCCGGCGTCTGGCAACATAAAGCAGGTGATGATCTTCATAGTGGTGGTTTTTCCCGCTCCGTTGGGTCCGAGAAATCCGACAATCTCACCGGTGTTCACCTTGAATGAAATGTTGTCAACGGCTTTTTGAAACCCGTAGGTTTTCGTGATATTTTCAACACTCACTTCCATAAGTAGTTAAGTTTTAATTGGAGTGCAAAAATATTTCGTTTTCCTTTTGCATCAAAAACTTTAACAGAACTTTAACAGATTTTTGGCGCGAGATAGTCCAGCGAGTGAGGTGGTAAAACAGATAGTATTCATGGTAAACTCAAAAAGGGGCTAACGCACTAAGGATGTCATCGGGTTTTTTATCCCGGCAGCATTTTTCAGGTAAGCTTTTATGGTTCCGACAATGATTTTTGCTTCGATATAGATAGGGATTTTGTTAGCGTCATCAGTTACCCAAACTAACACATCTTCATCTCCCTTGAAAATAGTTCCCTGTACCATTTTTGCAGCAAATTTAATACAACGATAACGTTTTCCATCCAGCGATTCAACTGTCTCTTTTCCCAAAACCCTGATGTTGATATCGTAGTAGGCATCATCAATAAGTATCAGAACCTGTTGTTTTAACCCTGGTTGGGCATTTGAAAAGTCAAGTGTGCGGGTGAAGTATATTGCCGACAACATGTCAAACGCGCATGGTTTCACCGGTAGTGTGTCAATTCGCTGCGGATTATCATTGGATTTCGTATTTGACAACACTTTCTTTGAATCGTAATCAAAATTCAGCGTATTAAGCAACGTATAACCACCTTCGTAAACATATCGCCGGAATGATATAGGCTTAAATGTCGCCTGATCAGTCCATGAATCAAAATAGTCGCGGACTTTAAAAAGTAAGTCATACGAGGCGAAGGATTTGCCAGTCCCTTTCAGGCGCCATGTCGGTTTTCCCAAAAAAGACTCCTGAGTTACAGAAAAAGTCACAATGCCGGCGTCCACCCAAACAGGACCCCAGTTATATGAAACGGTATAACGTAGTTCTTCGCCGTTACCAAATACATTGTTTGAGGTAAAGCATTGCGAATACCCACAAAGCGATTGAAATATCAAAAATAAAAAAAGGTTACTTTTCATCATCCTCATCAGTATAAATTCCAAATCCGAAATTCTCTTACCTTTTTTTCCACAAATAAAATACCGGGATACCAAGAATAACGATAAATAAACCAGGCCAGGTATATTCCGGTTTAAAAATAAGCAGAATGAGCATAATGCAAAGCGCCAATACAATATATATGGAAGGAATATAAGGATATCCAAATGCCTTATATGGGCGTTCAATGTCGGGACGGTTTTTCCGCAAAAAGAAAATTCCGAGGATGGTCAGAACATAGAAAATCAAAACGGCAAATACGACATAATCGAGAAGTTGTCCGTAAGTGCCAGATAAGCATAACAATCCTGCCCAGATTCCCTGAATAATTAAGCCGGTTGCCGGGACGCCTTTGCTGTTCAGGGTTCCCACTTTTTTAAAGAATATACCATCGGCAGCCATTGCATAATAAACGCGTGCGCCGGCAAGTATGAGTCCGTTGTTGCATCCGAAGGTGGAAATGACAATAAAGGTTGCCATAATAATCACAGCATAATTTCCAAAAACCCCCGAAATTGCTGCCGTTGCCAGACGGTCGTTTAAGGCATACTGCATACCTTTCGACATGATATCGGTTCCTGCCGGTTCTCCACGCAACGGTAAAACTGTGAAATAAACAACATTGGCAAGAAGATAAAGGATAGTCACAAGAAAAGTTCCAAGGAAAAGACTCATGGGAATGTTCTTTTTCGGATTAATTACTTCTCCCGCTGTAAAGGTGATATTATTCCAGGCGTCTGATGAGAAAAGACTACCAACCATAGCCATTCCGATTGCAGCCACCAGCGCAAAACCTGAAAGGGGAATATCCACGCCTCCCGGACCTTCCCGCTCCGGAGTCCAGAATATATCACTGTTCAATCGCACTGATGACAGGTTGGTTGCGAAAGCTAAGCCAATGATAATAAAAAGCAGAAGCAACAGGAATTTTCCGGTTGTAAAGAAATTCTGAATCTTTTTTCCTTCCTTGATTCCTCTGGTATTTATCCATGTGAGAATGGCTAACGATCCGATAGCAACCAGTTGAACGGGACCAAATTTAAAAAATCCTGCTTTTACCCAGATAATGTTTTCAGATACCGAAGGTATAAGTACGCCCATAAATTTTGCAAAAGCCATACCGACTGCGGCAATTGTACCTGTTTGGATGACCAGAAAAAGTGTCCATCCATATAAAAAACCAGTTAGCGGATTATAGGCTTCTTTCAGATATACATATTGTCCGCCGGCTTTGGGGAACATACCGGCAAGTTCGCCGTAACTCAGCGCTGCAAAAATTGTCATAAATCCGGTTATAATCCATACTACCATCAGCCAGCCAGGCGAGCCAACCATTCTGGCAATATCTGCGCTCACTATAAAAATGCCAGATCCTATCATTGAACCAATTACGATGGCTGTTGAATCAAATAAATTCAAACTTTTCCGAAATTCATGTTTTTCTTTCATCTGAAGGAGATTTGGATGTTTGTTTTTAGAAAATCGAGACCAAATTAAAGGAAAAATTCACGAAAAGAGAGTAATAGTAAAAAACGCTGCTGTTTTATTTTTGATGAAGAGTATTTGCAATTATCGTTTGCTATGGTGATACCGTAACATCAAATTTATTTTTATATATTTACAAAATATTCAAGAAAATAATAAGTGTTTTACCTGCTGTGTTTTGCATTATTATAAAATTACAAATTGGATATAAAATCTTATCATGAAGAAAAAAACGACGATAGTAATTCTGGCGATTCTACTTTTATTAGTACGTTTTGACCTTTTTTCCCAGG
The DNA here is from genome assembly GCA_026391715.1 of Bacteroidota bacterium. Lineage (GTDB taxonomy): Bacteria > Bacteroidota > Bacteroidia > Bacteroidales > FEN-979 > CAIVAT01. The sequence continues at coordinate 9,574 of JAPLDO010000232.1, read as the reverse complement.
TTGGGATTAACAGGGATAACAGTAAACCGGATTCATCAGCTATGCTTGAGGTGAAGTCGAGTAACAGTGGGGTTCTGATTCCGAGGGTTGCTCTTGTTTCGTCAGATAGCCGGCAGCCAATGAATACTCCTGTTGCAACCGGACTTTTGGTTTATAATACTAATTCATCAGGATCTTCCCCAAACCAGGTAATTCCGGGATTTTATTACTGGAATGGTACGACATGGATTCCATGGTCAACCCCAGTAGGAGCCGTTTCTGGCGACATGCTTTACTGGAATGGAGCCTCATGGGTTATTTTGCCCCCTGGATTGCACGCCGAGCAGTTGATTTTCTGCAATGGAACTCCGGTATGGGGAGGATGCTTTCCTTTGCTAAACGCCACACCAATTGACAGTATTACCAGCATTGGCGCCATTAGTGGCGGCAATATTTTAAATGATGGCGGTTCGGCTGTGGTTTCACGAGGAGTATGCTGGAGTACTTCACCATTACCAACTATTAATGATAATAAAACTATTGATGGTAACGGAATTGGCAAATTCATCAGCATTATTTCCGGTCTTCATGGCGATAGCACATACTATGTCAGATCTTACGCTATCAACAGTAAAGGAATCGCTTATGGAAATGACGTCTCTTTCACCACGCCTATCAATTCATTTGCTCCGAGGACTATCGCCAGGGAAATCCGGTCGTGTCCTTATTCTGAAATTACAATTCCTGTAATCACAAAAGGATTTCTGGGGATCGGGGGGTTCACCTTAACGTTGGAATATGATTCGGCAAAGCTTCACTTTAAGGAGATTGAAAACACTTCCAGGTTCCCTGGTTTTTCTTTTAAAAACGCCATACCCGGGAACCTAATCGTAAATGGATTCTCTGCCGACAGCGGAATCACTCTGCAGGATAGCTCAATTTTATTTTCCCTTGCATTTCTATATGACGGCGACACTGTTCCAATCCAATGGTTACCGGGGAAGGAGGCTTGTATATATTATGGCTATCCGTCATTTAATCCATTGATCCAGGAACCAATGCCTTCCTATTATTTCAATGGTATCGTCAAGGAAATTCCGCCGAAACCGGTAAGCGTTTCAATTGCGGCTTCTGCGGATTCTGTTTGCGCTGGTGTTTCAATCACATATACAGCAACTGCCATTAATGGAGGCGTCGCTCCTGCCTTTCAATGGAGTGTAAATAGAATCAATATTTCGGGAGCCACTAATTCAACATATTCTTATAGTCCGGAACATGCCGATATAGTAAAATGCAAACTTACTTCCAGCGTGAATTGCCCAACCGGAAATCCTGCCACCTCAAACATTGTAAACATGACCGTGAACCCAATACTTCCGGTTAGTGTTTCGATTGCTGCTTCAGCCAATCCGGTTTGTGTTGGCACGCAGGTAACTTTCACCGCTACGCCCACTAACGGAGGTTCAACTCCTGTTTTCCAATGGAAGGTAAACGGCATAAATGTCAATGGCGCAACCAATAACCACTATTCATATACCACAGTCAACAATGATGCAATAACCTGCTCGCTGACGTCGAATGCGATTTGTTCCACTGGAAATCCATCCACATCCAACACTGTTAACATGATAGTTAATCCCATTCTTCCAGTGAGCGTTTCGGTTGCTGTATCAGCAAATCCTGTTTGTGCGGGCATAAAGGCATTATTCACCGCAACTCCCGGTAACGGAGGTTCTTCGCCTACATATCAATGGCAGGCTAACGGTGCAAGCATTACGGGAGCAACCGATGCCATCTTTTCATATACGCCTACACACAATGATACTATTAAGTGTTTAATGACGTCAAATGTAGCTTGCCCGACTGGCAATCCAGCTACGTCAAACGCAATTAACATGACAGTAAACCCATTGCTTCCTGTGAGTGTTTCGGTTGCGCCATCCGCTAATCCGGTTTGTAATACAACTTTGGTAACATACACGGCAGCGCCTATACATGGAGGTTCAATGCCTTTATTTCAATGGAATAACAAAGGAATAAACATTATAGGAGCAACAAATGCCACATATTCATATTCTCCCATCAACAATGATGCGGTAAAGTGCATTCTTATTTCAAATGCAGCCTGTCCAGCAGGTAATCCTGCAACTTCCAATATTGTTAACATGAACGTTATTCCATTACTTCCGGTGAGTGTTTCTATCGTTGCATCAGCCACTACGGTTTGTGCTGTAACCCTGGTAACATTTACCGCCACTTCCACAAACGGTGGGTCGTCGCCTGTATTTCAATGGAGGGTAAATGGAACAAATATCAATGGCGCAACCAATACAACCTATTCATATATGCCGGTTAATAATGATGCAATTACTTGCATATTAACATCGAACGCGGTTTGTCCAAATGTAAATCCTGCAATTTCCAATATCGTAACCATGACAGTGAACCAATTGCGTCCGGTGAGTATTTCAATAGCTGCTTCAGCCAATCCTGTTTGTGTTAACACTCCGGTTACTTTTTTTATCAGTACGCTCAATAACGGAGGTTCAGCGCCTGCATACCATTGGAAGGTTAATGGCACAAATGTTAATGGAGCAACAAATGCTTCATTTTCTTTTTCCCCTGCAAATAATCAAGTTGTGACATGTCTTGTTACTTCAAATGCAATTTGTCCCATAGGAAACCCCGCAACCTCAAATGCTTTAACAATGACCGTAAATCCCATGCTTCCTGTGAGTATTTCAATTTCGGCGTCATCTAATCCTATATGCTCCGGTATTTTAGCCACCGATTCAGCAAAGCCAATAAATGGAGGCAGCCATCCTGTTTATCAATGGATCCTAAACAACGCAAATGTTACTGGAGCTACAAATTCAACCTATTCATATACTCCTGCCAATAATGACGTCATTAAATGCTTACTTTATTCTAACGTAAACTGTCCAACAGGAAATCCGGCAACCTCAAATGTTATTACACAGGTAGTAAATCCACTAACTCCTGTTAGCGTAAGTATTTCGGCGTCGGCATACTCCGTTATGCCAGGAGATTCAGTAACATATACAGTAACTCCGGCAAATGGAGGTACTACACCTGTTTATCAATGGAAGGTGAATAATAATATTGTCGGCACAAACAGTAATACCTATAAATATACGCCATCTAATAACGACAATATTACTTGTAAACTAACGTCAAGCCTTACTGTTTGTTTGTCAAATAATCCCGCTACTTCCAATGTAGTGAATATGATTGCATACTCTAATGGAACTGCATGCGCAGGAACACCTACTGTTGTTTATGACGGAATGACCTATCACACAGTTCAGATTGGCGCTCAATGCTGGCTTAGGGAAAATATGAATATCGGTACCAGGATAAATGGTGGAACAAATCAAGCCAACAATAGTATTATAGAAAAGTACTGCTATAATAATGATCCCAATAACTGTAATGTTTACGGCGGTTTGTACCAATGGGCTGAAATGGTTCAATATCTGAATGGCGTTACAAATACTACCCATTGGAATCCATTACCCACCGGAAATGTTCAGGGAATCTGTCCCTCGGGATGGCATATACCAACCAACACAGAAGCTACTACCCTCATCACTTATCTCGGTGGTTCAAACTTTGCAGGAGGTAAAATTAAAGAGGTGGGCACTACTCATTGGGGACCTTATAATACCGGCGCGTCTAATACATCTGGTTATACAGCGCTACCAGGAGGCTCTATTTATAATGGTTTATTTGGAGATATTAATGCCTATAGTACTATATGGACGACGACAAAGGGGACTTTGCCAAACGCTGCCCGTTATTTTTGTGCAGCATTCAATTTTCAAAATTCGGGTAGCGGAGAAAGTTACAAAATAATCGGCTACGCTGTAAGGTGCGTTAAAGATTGATCTGCGGGGAGTCCTCCTATTAAGAGTGATACATTGTCTTTCAATAAAAAGCGGCTTATTTCTGAAAAACGCCTTGAATAGTTAGCGTAACAGCAGGTAAAACTGTCACTGTGGCTCCATCTTCAATCAACATTGCTCCACAAGACATGCCATTTGTTCTCACAACAGGCATCGTTACAGCAGAAACAGGAATTTTCACGCTTTCATTAACCGGTACTTCTGCAGGATTCCAGTTTCCGCTATTATTCCAGTCGTCGCTAACAGCTCCTGTCCAGATTTTGGCGTAAAACAGCCCCTGTGTTATTGTAGCCTGTTTGAGAAGTACTTCATTGCCAGGATCAAAAATAAGATTTGTCGGTTGTTTTCCGAAAGTCCATTGAAATTCCTCGTAATTTTTATTATTCATAACACTGATCAGAGTATCGGCGCCATTCTGGAACTGGATTTTAATGATGAAAGGCATTTTGAAGAATGGGGCGTTTGTTTGGGTCTGTTTTATAAGAAACCGAACATCCCAGTTGCTGTTTCCGATGTTTTCAAAAAAATACTGGTTAGAATAAACAGGGTGGTTTGGTGAATAAATCCACTGTGTAAAGTACCATGTATAATCCTGTCCGGCGATAAGATTCACCTTTTCTTTGAAATCGCTGATAGTTGCCGCATTGAACCGAAGAGTAGAGTCGGCGGAATAGGACTGAATTGTTGCAAAGAAGAGTGAATCTCCCAGGGTGTACCTTAGCATGTGTAACACGCAGGATCCTTTTGCATAAGTAATTGCATAATTAAACAAAGTATTGGTAGAGGGCGTAGTTGTTGCCCATGAGGGAACAGATATTGCCCATCCGGGGTTTCCGCTGAAGTAGTTAGCCGCATCGTTGTTCATGGAATTTTTATATGCTGCGTATCCGCCACTCTTCTCCCACCAGAAATTTTCAACCCAGGTTGCGAATCCCTCGTTCAACCAGATATCCGCCCAGGTTGCGCAGGTGATCATGTCGCCAAACCATTGATGGGCGAATTCATGGGCAATCAGTGATTCGCTCCAACAGTTGGGGCATAAACTTGTGAGAGTCTGATTTTCCATCCCGCCCCAGGCAAACTGACTGTTCATCGTTGCAAAACCATTTTTCTCAAATGGATGTTCACAAAAATGCTGCGAATACCAGTCGTTCATGGGATTGATCACTGTTTTCGCATTCCCCAGGTTCTCGCCTGGATTGGAATAAAACCTGATGGGAACACTGTCGCCGGGGTTTGATAGCTTATGCCAGTAAACAATATTTAGATTGTAGTTAATTTTTGACGTCAGAACAACAAGGTAAGTCGCAATATTTTGGGCGCTTGCCCAATGGTAGGTAAGAGTGTCGGCAGAAAAAGTAGAATCCATGAGTTTTCCATTTGAGGCAAACTTTACAGTTGATGGAACTTTTGCCGTCAGGTCGAGAAGCGCTTTGTCGGAAGGTTTATCCCAGCAGGGAAACCAATTCCGCGCGCCTTCAGGTTCGCAATCGGTAAATACCATGCCTGCCGATGCGTAAAAGGCGCCATCCGATACATTTTTATGATGATATGATATCTTTACTTCGGCTATTTCGCCGGGATAATATGCCCGGTTGAGGTTTATAGTAAGAACGTTCCCTGCGTGAGTGAATGAAACGCCTGCCATTCTTACTGAATCTATTGTCAGTGAGGTATTGACTGCATTGAGTTTGATAAAGTTCAATGTAGAATCAATCCTGAATCTGACAACATTCGAAGCGCTGAAATTTTTCGGGTACGGGGATAAATAACATTGATAGAGATTGAGGCTGAGGGTGTATTTCATCACATCGAAAGTATGAGGTATGCCATTCAGCGAATTATCTGCCATTTGAGGAGATGATTGATTAGAAACCTTCTTCAGTTGACAATATCGAGACCCTTTCATTTCCAGATTAACCTGTGCGTTCAGATTAATTACCAAAAAGAATGTCATACAGAGATTTGGTAACAGTTTTTTCATAATAACCCTGATTATAGTAAGGATTCCACAAATTTAGTCATTCTGTTAAAAAAACTTCCGATTTACCAAAAATGTTCATATTTTTGCACCACCTGAACCGTTGATTGGTTATTATTGCCCGGATGGCGGAATTGGTAGACGCGCTAGTTTCAGGGACTAGTATCCGTACGGATGTGCAGGTTCGAGTCCTGTTCCGGGCACAAATAAACAAAAATAAAACCCCGTATATCAATGATTTACGGGGTTTTGTATTTTTCGGGGTGACAGTAGGGGTGACGGTAAAATAGCTGATTAATGAAAAACTGATAAGGTGTTTACATAATTGGTATAATATTTTTAATAACCTTCTGCATCTCTTTATTAATAAGCGTTACAGAGGGAAATATTTCGGATACTCATATTATTTATTCATTGGATTATTAAATTTCCAGTAAATGGAAGTAATGAGGATGGTGGAAATGAAAAAGAGAGCCAGTTTGATTATTTTCGGGAGTATTTCCAAAAATCCACCGTCGCGTACCAGAATATCATAATAACCGTTCAATGCCCAATTGAGAGGACTCAGGGACGAAACATGCTGCATTACCGGCGCCATAAGGTACATAGGAACCCATAACCCGCCGAGGGCAGCCATGATGATGATTGAAACTGCTCCGAATGCTGCTGCCTGCTGGTGAGTATTTGCCACTGTTCCCACCATAACACCGAAACCCAGAGCTGCAAGAGCGGTAAAAATCGTAATCACGATGAGCGCTAAAATATGGTCGCCAAGTATTAATGCGGGGGCGCCAAACATTGGCAGGATGTACAAGCCTGCCAGGATCATCAGAATAGTCTGGACAAAACAAACAAGCATATAAACAAAAACCTTTGCCATCAGCAACTGGATGTAGGAAACCGGCATAGCAATAAGGCGGAACATACTTCCTTCCTCACGCTCCACAATCATACTCGATGTGAGCGGAATAATGATGAAAAACATTGCAAAAACAGCCCATGCAGGCACATTATGCTGCGCAGTGTCGGGAATAGCTTCGTTCTCGCGAAAAGTCGGAAACACCTCTTTAAACTCAACCGCATCTTTATAACTAAGATCAGGCGGATGGTAAGTTGGAAACACTTTCGCCATTTCATGGTTAAAAGTACTGAATACCATTTCCGATTCAATCCGGTAATTATACTGTTTTACTGCGCTGACGATGGAATTTTTAAATGACTTTTTTACAGTCGGATCAAAAAATATGGTGACAGTATCTGCTGTTGACAAGGGCATGTCTCCGAATATGGAATGGTTGTATAAACCAAATCCCGACATGGTTTTTGCAACCATGATTCTAACATTGTTCCTGATTTTTTTAGTCACCCCTCTGGGAATTACGATTCCAATTACGAAGTCTCCCTTTCTTACAGCATTTCTTATAGACGCTTCTGTAACAGGTTTTCTTTCGAGTGAATCAATAAGGTTGAAAAAGCCCGAACTTGCCAATCCGTTACGGATTTTTATTCCAAGACTGTCGCAATCGCGATCGAGAAATAGAACGTCAACCTGCGATTCACGCCGGATTGAATTATATCCAACCTCCTGAAGCAGCGACATGATGACAATCAGTACCATTGGCATCAGAAAAAGGATAACAAGTCCGGCTTTATCTCTCAGCAGGATCAGCGTCTCCTTTTTAATGGATCCTTTGGGTTGCCGATGGCAATGATTTTTCCACGATCAACTATTGCCACCCGCGAACAAAGGTGTTCTGCCTCTTCCATATAATGCGATGTATAGATTATGGTCGTTCCCTCGCTGTTGATCCGTCTGAGATATTCAAGAATTACAACGCGCGACTGCACGTCAATACCAACAGTGGGTTCATCCAGGAATAACACCTTAGGCTGATGAAGAAGTCCGGCGATAAGGTTGATGCGGCGCTTCATACCTCCGGAAAAGGTATTAATCTTTTTCCTCGCAACTTTTTCCAGACCAAATACAGTAAGGCGATCAAAGATTCTATCGCGCAAGAGCTGTCCCCGTAAACCATACATGTTCCCGAAAAAGGTAAGATTTTCCAGAGCAGTGAGGGTAGGGTAGAGGGCAAGATCCTGCGGTACAACGCCAATAATATGCTTGATCCGGCTGAGCTCGCTTTCGATATTCAGACCGACAATTTTCACTGATCCGGTAGAAGACCGAAACAAACCGCACAGGATTGAAATCGTAGTTGTTTTTCCGGCGCCGTTGGGACCAAGCAAGCCAAATATTTCTTTCGGAAAGATTTCAAGAGATATATTATTTACCGCAGGTTCTTCTGACCCCTTGTACGTTTTGGTCAGGTCGCTGATTTCAATGATTGGATTAACCGACATCAGAACTTGATTTTCTTAAGTTTCCGATACACTTTTTCTTCGCTGTCGGCAATTTCGAGCAATTTTTCCGACAAAGCGCCATAATCTTCTTCGGGTTTTGAGCGGTTTTTACAATTTCTTGCGCCAATGTATGTAAATTCGCGCCATCTGTTAGCTGTTTTGCCCATCATGTCCGACGCTTCGAGCAATTCCTCGTGGTTATTGAACAATTCGCCGGCTTCTTTAAGAAATGCGCCATAAATGTACCTGAATCCTGCGCCGCCGGTGCCAAAATCTTCTGCCATGCGCAGAATTTGTCCAAGGTAAAATGAAGCAGTATCATAGCCATGTTTTTTGGGCCATTTTTTAATATCGCGCGCCATCCATCTCAACCCTTTAACGCCTATCAGCGGGAATGGGACTTCAATCATATCGTTAACCGTTTTTTTAATCCCCTTTTGAATGGCAGGTTTCAGGTCGGTTGTTTTATCAACTTTATTGATCCAGTACATTTTTCCCTGAGGAGCAAAAGCGCCTTTGGCATAGCGCACCCGCACAAGGTCTTCGTAAGTCAGAGTTTGCGGATGTTCCATTACCGTATCGCTGATGTGATAAAGATTCCCATCCTTCCCAAAACAAACGAGGTTGTGCATATTATAGTGCATCCGGTATTCGGGCGGAAAGAAAGTAAGTTGGAAAACGCCCACCTGCATCCCGGTAGGAATACCTTTTTCGAGATTCCTGTCAAGTAAATCCATTGCCTCCTTCGGATCTTTGATTTTCTTGATTACAGTACTATCTATACCCATGTATTTGGTTGAGCGTTTGAAAACTGTGTTTGGGAGGTTACGAAAGGAAATCATTGGGGCAAACTGAATCTTGAGAAAAGGAATATAGCTGAAATAAAGTCCGTTACCCATTCCAAAAGCCATTGGCTCAGAAATGTCGAGTCCGTAAAATTTGAACAGGTTTGAGGTTGCGCCGCTTTCGCAATGCCCCGCCTGCCTGTGAGTATAATTGATGATAGTTTTGGTAGTTTCCATGTAGTTCAGATTCATTTGTTAATGGTACGCAGTTCCTCGATGGTAATGTTGAAAGCTGTGGCATATTTTTGTAACGTATGTTCTTTCAGTCTTTTAAAAACGCCAGGTTTAAGGTGCCATTTTACCCGCCAGATGGAAATCCCTGCCATCATGGAAAGGTTTAGCGGATCAAGCAGATTTTTTTCCATGTAATAAACTACCGGAGATACTTTCCCGGCAATTACCTTATTCCTTGCATCTTCAATCCTTTCGTTAAACAAATCCCAGGCTTGCTGTAAAATTACCCTATCGGGCTCGTTATGGTA
>JAPLDO010000207.1 GCA_026391715.1 Bacteroidota bacterium | reverse complement strand
TTCCATCAAATACCTGAAAACCACGTCGTAAATTGGGTTTGGTATAATTAGAAATTCGTTCTCACTAATTTTTTGATTTGCTTCTTTCATTTGATTTTAGTTGAATTGCCAAAGCAAATTTAAGGATTCTTCAGAATATTTCATCAATCTTGGTTAGCATCCTGTTTAAAATAGCGCTTGACTATCATGGGGATTCATCTGCAAATTACAAAAAAATAATTATAGCGGTGCAGAAGTTATTTAATTGCAGTTAAATCCGGGTTGAAAGAAGCCTCCTGTCCAAAATCCGAAATTTTTGTCATCCAGGTTTTTAAATCATGAATCACTGTAGTTTTTACATGGGAATTGGCGCTTGGAATCTATCGTTTAAGTTTTTTAAATTGGATGGTTTTATTACGATTTGAGTATAGTATATCCGTTTGCACAATAAAATAAAATCAATTAATTCATAAGTTGAATGGATTCCGAAGGTTTTTCTTATTGATTATTCCTTCTTAAAATTGTACTTTTGCTCAAAACAGAATCCCTATGAAAATTAAAATACTTCTGCTGGCTATGCTGATCGTTCAGCAGTCTTACTGCCAGTTTTCCATGCCCGGCAGCTTACAGCCTGCTGATTTTGATACCATGCCCACCCTTCTCTGGAAGTTCAAAACCAATGGACCGATAGTGGGTTCACCGGTTATTGACAAGGGAATCGTGTTTGTTGGAAGCCTCGATAGTACATTGTATGCTCTCGATTTGACAAACGGTAAAGTGAAATGGAAAATACCTACAGGCGGTCCTATCCGGTCATCAGTGTGCATTGCCCAGCAACGATTATTCCTGCTGAGCGCCGACGGAATTCTGTACCAGATGGATAAAGATTCGGGCAGTGTGAACGGCTTTTTCCAAACCATGAACGGTTACATGGGCGACCGCCAACATGACTATGCCGATCATTTTAATTCAACTCCTGTGATTTTGGATTCAACAATATATTTCGGTTCGGGCGAGTATATATATGCTCTTTCAATAAACGATGGCTATCTTCAGTGGACATGCAAAACCGGCAACATGGTTCATACCAGCCCTGCCATCAGCGCCGGCTGGCTTTATGCTGGTTCATTCGACGGAAACCTATATGCCGTCAATTTAAAAACTGGCAATCCGGGTTGGAAATTTAAGTCAACAGGAAATTATTTTTTCCCAAAAGGGGAGATTATGGGAAATCCGGTCGTCGCTTCTGGAATGGTATTTGCCGGCGCCAGGGACAATAACCTATATGCCGTTGATGTAAAAGGCGGTTCCTGCAACTGGATGAAGCAATTCCCATTTGGCTGGGCATTACCAGTAACAGCGAACGATTCTATAATCTATGTTGGAACCTCCGACGATCGCGAATTGTATGCACTTGATATCCGGACGGGTAGAGAAGTGTGGAAGGTAAATGCTGGTTTTAACATTATTGGCGGAGTTGCTATTGCAACACGTATGGGTTATTTCGGAACTCTGGCAGGAAAAATTTTTGGCGTCGCTCTCCGCACAGGTAAAATTAAATGGACAATTGAACTCGACAGCTACAAATCAAACCGCCTTGCCTGGTTAAAAGACGATAATTCCTTCAGAGATGATATCAATAAACTTATCAAAACTCCGCTCGATTTATTAAAAATGTATTCCCAACTGGGCGCTATATTTGGAACGCCGGCTGTGGAAAGTAACAAGCTCGTTGTTGCAGGATATGATGGCTGGATATATTGTTTTTCAAAATGACAAATTGTTATGAACGGCGCTTCCGGATGAGATTTCGATATATACTCAAAACGGGATGAAACTGTGCATATAAAAAATTCCCCGCATCAAATACCAAGTTCCAAATTCCAGAAGGAAACGAGAGAAAGTAATGGTTTAATAAGCCTTGAAAGCAAGGATTTGGAATTTGATGACGATCAGAATAATCCGGAACGTTCGAGTACTGCCGGTATATCATTCTTTGAAATATTTACCAATGTTGAAACCTGATATGCCTCCATCAATTCTGCCGGATATGGCTTCAGAAGACTTGATAATCCAAAATCAAATTTCGAACTTATCCAACGTCCTTCATCCTCACGATGCAATATAACCGGCATGCGGTCGTGGATTGGCGACGTCAATTCATTCGGAATTGTTGTAATTATGGTAAAGGAGTTAATCGCTTCACCATCGTTTGAAACCCATTTGTCCCATAAACCTGCAAATGCAAAAGGCTCGCCGTTTTTCATCCGGATGTTGAATGGAGTCTTTACCCGGTCGGCGCGCCACTCAAAGAATCCGGTTGCGGGTACGAGGCAACGACGGTTTTTAAAGGCATTTCTGAACGAGGGTTTTTCGGCGACAGTTTCGCCCCGCGCATTTATGAGTTTGTTCCCAATGGCGGCGTCCTTAGCCCAATATGGAATCAATCCCCAACGAAAGAACTGCAGGCGTTCTGAATCTTCGCCAGCGATTACAGCAAGATTCTGGGTTGGGGCGCAATTGTACCGCGCCTTATAAATGTCTGTTTGTACTCTGATTCCGAAACGCTCACGGATCAGCGCGTCCTCCATAACAAATGAAAACCGTCCGCACATTGGATTTGTTTTATCGAGTAAAGATAGTCAACAAATGCATCAATAAAAACAGAAATTATTGAGTACTTTTGCCGTCAGAAAATATAACAAACCCATGAAGCATATTAACATCACAATCCGCGGAAAAGTTCAGGCAATAGGCTTCAGGTTTTCGGCAATGGAAAAAGCTTTCCACTGTGGAATTAATGGGTTTGCCAAGAACAATGGGTCTGATATGGTTTTTATTGAAGCTGAAGGTACGCCGGAAATGCTCGATGCGTTTGTGGCATGGTGCCATCGTGGACCAATGGGCGCCCGTGTTGAAAATGTGCTGGTTGAGGAATCTCCAATGAAAAATTTCTCCTCATTCGATATCGTTGCACGTGATTTTGTTTCTGAATAATTCACTTACCAGCCACTACAATCACAATCTCCCCTTTCGGCTGATGATTATCAAAATGAACCGTGAGTTCTTTCACCGAGCCTCTGATTGTCTCTTCAAACATTTTACTCAGTTCCCTTGAAACGCTTGCGTAGCGGTCATCGCCGAAATATCCGGCGAATTGAACCAGCGTTTTTACCAGCCTGTGAGGCGATTCATAAAAAATCATGGTGCGCGGTTCCTCTGCAAGAGCGGTTAACCGAGTATGTCTGCCTTTCTTAACAGGCAGAAATCCTTCAAAAACGAACTGGTTTGCAGGAATCCCTGAGTTTACAAGAGCGGGAACAAATGCAGTGGCTCCTGGCAAACATTCAACAGTTAAGCCGGCTTTTATGCATTCCCTAACCAGCAGGTACCCCGGATCGGAGATTGCAGGCGTTCCCGCATCGCTTACCAGTGCGCAGGTTGCCCCATTGCGCAATCGTTCAATGATGTTATCAATGGTTTTATGTTCATTGAACTTATGGTGAGAAACAATTTTTTTGTCAATGTTGTAATGATTCAGAAGGTTTCCTGAAGTGCGAGAGTCTTCGGCAAGGATAAAATCAACCTCTTTCAACACCCGAAGTGCGCGAAGGGTTATGTCTTCGAGGTTTCCGATTGGAGTTGGAACGATGTATAGATTTGGAGGAGGCCTCATAGTTGCCGGGTTAGTCAGGCGTTCATTACAAGTTTAAATCCTACGCCATGAACATTTATCAACTCCACCCTCGGATCGTCTCTGATGTATTTTCGGAGTTTCACAATATAAACATCCATGCTGCGGGCATTGAAATAACTGTCGTCATTCCATACTTCCGTTAATGCAGTAGGGCGGTCAAGTACCTTGTTGGCATGTATGCACAACAACCTCAGAAGTCCGGCTTCCTTTGAAGTGAGTTTCTGCTCCTTTTTCCTGTTGGTGAGTGTTTGCCTGTTGAAGTCGAAAACGTAACTTCCGATTTGAAAAATATTTTCAACAGCGCCACTTTTCGAAGTATCATCGGTACGCCTGAGAATTGCCTGGATGCGCAAAAGCAACTCCTCCATGCTGAATGGCTTTGTCATGTAATCATCAGCGCCGATTTCAAAACCTTTCAACTTGTCCTCCTGAAGCGCCTTGGCTGTAAGAAACAATATCGGAATTTTCTTATCCATTGCCCTGATTTCCGCTGCCACGGCGAAACCGTCTTTCACAGGCATCATAATATCGAGAATGCAAAAGTCATAAGCCCCGGGCGCAAATGCATCTGCGGCCTCCTGCCCATTGCTGCAAAGTGTTGTAATATAACCTTTGGCTTCGAGATAATTTTTCAGAATATTCCCAAGATTCCGGTCATCCTCTGCTAACAATAAACGGGTTTGCATTGATTTGATTTTTTATTTATAAGCAAGGCAATATACGATTTATTCCTTTATCACAAAAGGCAAAAATACCTTGAATTTAGTGCCTTTGTTCACTTCGCTTTCCACACTGATTTTGCCATGATGTTCATCTACAATAGCCTTCACATAACTAAGTCCAAGACCAAATCCCCGAACTTCGTGGATATTTCCTGTAGGCACACGGTAAAGTTTATCGAAAATCTTTTTCTGCTCCGCCTTTCCAATGCCGATGCCATTATCTTCGATTGTCAGCACAATTCCATTACTGACATTTTCAGTATGAATGCGGATCGCCGGTTTTCTGGGTGAATATTTGTTAGCATTGTCGAGCAAATTATAAACAAGGTTTGTTATATGAACTTTATCCCCTTCTATTCTTGATCGCGACGCCATGAAATTCCGGATAATCTCACCATCCTTGATTTCTACCTGTATGCGCAGGTTCCTGATTACTGACTGAATGATTTCGTGGAGGTCGGTTTTTTCCATGTTCATCTTCAACTGCCCTTTGTCAATAACTGCCGTTTGAAGTATCTTTTCCGCCATCCCGGCAAGGCGCCTGTTTTCATCGCGAATCATGGATATATAGTTTTCGAGCATATCTGACGATCCGCGTAAATCCTTATCTCCCAAGGCTTCGCATGCTAATGAAATCGTGGATATCGGCGTCTTGAATTCATGAGTCATGTTATTGATAAAATCGTTTTTCATTTCCGAAAGGCGTTTCTGACGAAAAATGATTGTGATCGTATATGTAAAGGAATAAACGATCACAATGATTAGTATTATCGAAATCAGAAGCATTCCCCAAAGTTCAGTGAGCAAAAACTGCTTCTCCCGTGGGAAATATATAAGCAGGTATTCCGGGCTGCTATAAATATCAGACTGAAAAAGAACAAACGCATTTCCTTTCTCAATTAACTCTTTGCGGAAAACTGATGATCGTTCCATCAAAAATTCCTGTCGCTCAGGTTTATAGATGCAAAATTCGTAACGCGTGTCAACCCCGCGGATATTTAGTTGCAGCCTGATCAATGAGTCCAGCTCCGGCAAAGAAAGAATTGAATCATAAGGAAGATGGCGGCTAAAACTGAGAACCCGTTCATCCTGACCTGCCCTCATTGATTTTGCTTTCTCAATGTGTTCAATTTTCTGAATTACCTTGACCATTGCTTCGTTTACACTTCTGCGGAAATTTGCTTCTTTTATAGCCGAAGCGCTCTGAATCCAGTAAATTTGGATTCCCATCAAACCGATCAGCGCGATGGTCATTGCAATAATTGTGATGATGATAAAACGTCGGTTCATTATTGCAAAGGTATCGAAAAAGAGTCAGGTTGATTTAACAAACTTTAACGTAAATTAGTATTCCTTAACAAATTCCGAAGGTTCCATGCCCTAATTTTGCGATGTTGGTTCATTGAAAAGAAATTTTACGGCTTTTGTTCCCGACGAACAATTGCAATTGTGCAGCAAGTTAAAATAAGTCTATTGATTTAAAGTGTGTTCTCCGCAAGTGGGCACACTTTTTTTGTGTACATTATATTTCACTTACCCAATTCAGGTTTCAAAGTTCGCATTATTACCTGCTCAATAACTTCTGGATAAAACCGATATTCAAGTTCATGAACCTTTTTGGCGAGAGTTTCTATTGAATCATCAGCGGCTACCGGGCATTTGGCATTAAAAATGATTTTTCCCTCATCATAATATTCATTCACGTGATGAATAGTAATTCCCGATTCGGTTTCATGAGCTGCAATAACAGCCTCATGAACCTTTTGACCATACATTCCCTTTCCGCCGAATTTCGGTAAAAGTGCAGGATGAATATTCAGTATTCTCCCGGAAAATGCGGAAAGAAGATTTGCCGGTATAAGACAAAGAAACCCTGCCAGAATAATATAATCTATTCCTTTATTTAACAAAATATTTGTAATAGTAGTTCCTTCATTAAAGGCGCTTTTGTCGAAAATCAAAGCAGGTATCCCCATATTTGCTGCGCGCGTCAGCACATAAGCATCGGAGTTATTAGTAACGACAAGGTTTATAGAGATATCCGGATGCCCGAAAAAATATTCGATGATCCGCTGGGCATTGGTTCCGTTTCCCGATGCGAAAATGGCAAGTTTTTGCATACTCTTCATGTTTATACAGATTAATGTATGCAAAAATACGCATTACGGGGTTGGAGCGGAAAAACATAACTATTCTTTTTTTAAGTATTTCAAAACCAGACGTCATTTTCTTATCAACTGTTAAAAATTCTTAAAATTTACCGAATCAACGAAGATTATTCTTTTCTTTGCACTCGTTTAACCCAAAAAAAATTATCATGTCTGAAATTGCAGCAAAAGTAAAAGCCATTATCGTTGATAAGCTTGGCGTAGATGAAAGTGAAGTTACACCTGAGGCTTCTTTTACAAATGATCTTGGCGCTGACTCCCTTGATACGGTTGAATTGATCATGGAATTCGAAAAGGAATTCGACATCGCCATCCCGGATGATCAAGCCGAAAAAATCAGCACAGTCGGAGAGGCAATTGCCTATATTGAAAACAACGCCAAGTAAGTTTATCATCGTACCGACAAACCGGTTTCCGGAACCTTTCAGGTAATGATGAAGTGAAATTTAACCCCGCTCGCTGCGGGGTTATCATTTAATAAGTGAACCAAAAATATTAAAAGTGGAATTAAGACGAGTTGTAGTAACTGGTCTTGGAGCGCTTACTCCTATTGGTAATACTGTTGGCGAGTACTGGAACAACCTTATCAATGGCGTTAGTGGAGCCGGGCCGATAACCCGGTTCGATGCTTCCAGATTCAAGACCCGGATTGCATGTGAAGTTAAAAACTTCAACCCCGAAAACTATTTTGATCGCAAAGAGGTCAGAAAATATGACCGCTGTTCGCATTTTGGAATTGTTTGCGCCGACCAGGCTGTTAAGGATTCTAATCTTGATTTGAATGGCATTGACTGTGACCGCGTAGGCGTTATCTGGGCTTCGGGAATTGGCGGACTTGAAACATTTGCCGCAGAGGTGATGGCTTTTGCACTTGGCGATGGTACGCCGCGGTTTAATCCATTCTTTATTCCTAAGATGATCTCCGACATTACAGCCGGGCATATATCAATGAAATATGGTTTCCGCGGTCCAAATTTTGCCACCGTATCTGCATGTGCTTCATCGGCAAACGCCCTGGTTGATGCGTTTAATTACATACGGCTTGGGAAAGCAAATGTTTTCGTTGCCGGTGGATCTGAAGCAGCCATAACAGCAGTTGGTCTGGGAGGATTCAACGCAATGCACGCATGTTCCACCCGTAATGACGATCCTTTAACCGCTTCCCGGCCTTTTGATAAGGATCGCGATGGTTTTGTTATGGGCGAAGGAGCAGGCGCCCTGATTCTCGAAGAATTGGAACACGCGCTTGCACGTGGAGCAAAAATATATGGGGAACTCGCCGGCGGCGGATTATCGGCAGACGCTCATCACATGACTGCCCCGCATCCAGAAGGACTTGGAGCCATTCTTTCCATGCGCACTGCTATGGCTGATGCAGGAATCACAATAGAGTGCATTGACCACATCAACACGCACGGCACTTCCACCCCTGCCGGAGATATTGCAGAACCCAAAGCAATTGTGAGCCTTTTTGGCGAACATGCCTTTAAAATGAATATCAACTCTACTAAATCAATGACCGGTCACCTTTTGGGAGCTGCCGGCGCAATAGAAGCCATTGCATCAATTCTTGCCGTTCAGAACGACATTGTTCCTCCTACGATCAATCATTTCACTGATGATCCTGAAATTGCTCGCCTGAACTTTACTTTTTGGAAAGCCCAACCGCGGGTTGTCAATTTTGCCCTGAGTAATACTTTTGGTTTTGGAGGACATAATGCCTCTGTGATATTTAAAAAATTTCAGGAATAAGTTGCTTTGAAATTCAGACCTTTCCGATCGGTGCGTATTGCCAATGCTGCCGATAAACAACTTTCACAGGCAATTAAAAGTATTCTCGGTTACAAACCCCGTAATATTTTTTTATACCATCTGGCATTCTTACACAAATCGGCTACCCAGGAATCTTCAAATGGATTAAAGGTTAACAACGAACGTCTTGAATTTCTTGGCGACGCCATACTTGACGCAGTTACTGCCGACTATCTGTTTAAAACATTTCCCACACGCGATGAAGGCTTTCTTACCGAGATGCGATCAAAAATCGTAAGTCGGGCTATGCTCAACAAACTTTCTCAGAAAATGGGGATTGATACCCTTATTCAACTTGACGGAAGTTCGCAGGGTGTGTTCCGGTCTTTCAAGGGTGACGCATTTGAAGCCCTGATCGGAGCCGTTTACCTTGACAAAGGTTACTCATTTACCCGGAAAATCATTATTGACAGGATCATCCATCATTTTTTCAATATAGATGAACTGTTTACACAGGAGGTCAATTTTAATATCAGTATAATTGATTGGAGGCAGCGCGAGAGAAAGCAGGTTCAGTTTTCTGTTGTAAATGAAATAGGTACAGGCTATAAAAAACAATATGTAGTTGAACTTTCTATTGATGGTTTAACTGTTGAACGCGGTCAGGATTATTCCATCAAAGGAGCAGAGCAGAATGCCGCCGAAAAATCATGGCAAAAAATAAATTCTGCAATCATTGACCTTTGACCTGAGAATAGCTAACTTTGTTAAACTTTAGCAAAGCGCCTGCTTATGGCAAAAAAAATACTTTCCGAACACAGGTCATCTCCCGTACTCTATACTCTTCTGGGAATATCATGTCATTCCAGAGATTACAACTTATCGTTTCATCTGAACGAAAAACTGGAACTCGGGTTTACCAAAATGGATGACTATCGTGAATTTTCCTTTTTTTTCTGCCGTGACGACAATGACTTCAACTCATATTATCTGCTTGGTAACCGCGGACTGGATTCGGTTTTGTTGCCAGAGTTGAAACAAACAGATTATATTTTCCTTGTTGAAGGTCCGTTGAAAAAAGAACACAAGGATCGTCTAATCAAAGTAATCAGGAGTATTCAGAGCGTTCTTACCGCCTTTGAAATCAATTTCGATACGATTAAAAACTACTACATAATATTGAATGATCTTGAACTTCATTTTTTGAAGATTACAATGGAATCGAAAATTGCTTATTCACTTTCTAAAAAACAGGAGGTACTATCATGTTCGAAGATTTAAAAAAAACAATTGACAAAGGGCTTGAGTACGCATTTATGAATGCTGAAAAACTCGCCCAGGCCGCCAAAGATCTGGCAAATGAAAATAAACTGACAAAGGAGGAGGCAAAGAATCTTTATGAACATCTGTTGTCAAAATCCGAGGAGGCAAAAAAGTCGGTAGAGACCGAACTTCAGCAACTAATAAAAAACACACTGAAGAAAATGGAGGTTCCTACTCAGGAGGAGATTAAAAAGTTGGAGGAACGGATTGCGAGCCTCGAATCAAGTAAAAAGGAGTCGTCGAGAACTAAACTTTCTCCGCAAAAAGCTGCCGGTATTAAAAAGATCGTCAAAAAACCTGCAAAACCTGCATAACGAACGAAATAACATTCTAAAAGTTTTGATGTGAGAATATCAAAAATAGGACTGGCGGTTCATGAAATCGGCAGGGCGAGGGAGATTATAGGGATTGTAGTAAAATACGGACTGAGCGAATGGGTGACAACGTCGGGCTTTGGAAAGTTCTTTGTTTCCAAGAAACGGCTCGCCCGTATCGAACGCTACAACCAATGGGAGCGGATCCGAATGGCAGTGGAAGAATTGGGACCAACTTTCATCAAGTTCGGGCAAATTCTTGCCGACCGTCCCGATATTGTTCCCGAAGAGTTGCGCATTGAACTTAAAAAACTTCAGGATGAAGCACAACCCATGCCCGATGATCTCGCAATTGCAGAAATCGAAAAGGAACTGGGAAGACCGGTTAAGGAAATTTTTCGCGAATTTGACGGCAACCGGCTTGGATCAGCGTCTATTGCCCAAACTTACAGGGCGGTTCTGCTGAACGGCGAAGTGGTTTGCATTAAAATTCAACGACCCGGAATTGATAAAAAGATCGAACTCGACCTCAATCTGATGAATTTTTTTGCTGTACGCATGCAAAGGAATAATCCTGAAATGGAGGCAATCAACCTAAGTGGCGTGGTGAAAGAGTTTGGGAAAACCATTAAAATTGAACTCGATTTTCATCACGAAGCCGCCAGCATTATCCGTTTCGGTCATTACTTTGAAAACGATCCCGACATCAAGGTTCCAAAGGTCTATTCCCAATATACTACACAGCGCATCCTGGTTGAGGAGTTCATTCAGGGAATTAAGGTTAGCAACCTTGAATGCCTGCTTAAATCTGGAAATGATTTGAAAGAGATTGCCAAAAAGGGAATGAGACTTGTTTTTGAACAGATTTTCACCCACGGTTTCTTTCATGCCGATCCGCATCCCGGAAATATTTTTGTGCTTGAGGGCGACGTTATTTCGTTTATTGATTTTGGCATGATGGGTTCACTTAGACCTGGTCACATGCAATTCCTGGGCAAGTATGTTCTTGGGTATCTCGACCGCGATGCGCATGCAATGACCGAAGCCCTGATTATCGTTTCCGGAAAACGGAATTTTGCCCGGTTCAAAGATCTTGAATTTCAGATTAGCGATATGCTTGCCCATTATAAGTATTTGAGTATTGATGAGATGGATTTTTCAAAGGTGATGAACGAATCGGTTGATATTCTGGTACACTACGGCTTACGCATCCCTGCCGACATCTATCTGCTGGTAAAAGCTTTGATGGCAATTGAACGGGTTGCCGTGACGCTTCATCCGGGCATTGATTTTGCCCACGAAATGAAACCTCATGCAATCCGGTTCATTGCTCGTCAGTTCAGTCCGAAACAACTGGTTTCGGAGGTTTTTGATTCGCTCATGGAATATTACAAACTGATCAAGGAACTTCCTTCTGATCTTAATGAAATCATATACAAGATCAAGGAGGGAAGGTTTCGTACACAGATTGAAGTGAAAGGAATTGAACCTCTGATGGAACATCTCGACAGCGCCAGCAACCGGATTTCAATTTCCATCGTCCTCGCCGCGCTGATTATTGGCGCCTCTATCATTTCTCAATGGGAACAGGTACGCTGGGTAGGAGCGGTTGTTTTCACTCTCGCGGGAATTTTCGGATTCTGGCTACTGATAAAACTATTTCGAAGAAACAAATTTTGAAACGCCAACTTACCAACTTACCAACTTGCCAACTCTCACATCGCTCCTGTAAACTGCCTCAGAAACCTCACGTCATTTTCAAAGAAAAGCCGCAAATCTTTTATTTGATATTTCAACATGGTTATTCTTTCTATACCCATTCCAAAGGCAAAGCCGGTGTATTCCCTGCTGCTGATGCCAGAGTTTTCTAATGCATTGGGATCAACCATTCCGCAGCCAAGTATTTCCACCCATCCGGTATATTTACAGATGTTACATCCAGCGCCGCCGCAAATATTGCAACTAACATCCATTTCGCCCGAAGGTTCGGTAAAAGGAAAATAGGAAGGACGAAGCCGGATTTCAGTGTTTTCGCCGAACATCTCTTTGGCGAAGTACATCAGGGTTTGTTTTAGATCGGCAAAGGATACATTTTTATCAATGTAAAGACCTTCAACCTGATGAAAGATGCAATGAGCGCGCGCCGAAATTGCTTCGTTCCTGAAAACCCTGCCCGGAAAAATCATCCGTATCGGAGGCTGGGAGCTTTCCATTGTTCTGATCTGTACCGAAGATGTGTGTGTACGAAGTAAAATATCAGGATTGGTTGCAATAAAGAATGTATCCTGCATATCTCTCGCGGGATGATCGGGGGTAAAATTCAGCGCCGAAAAATTATGCCAGTCGTCTTCTATTTCAGGACCAACTGCCACCGTGAATCCAATCCGCGCGAAAATATCAATGATCTGTTTTCGCACAACGGATATAGGATGCCTGGCGCCCAACGGTTTTAACGATGGGCGCGTAAGGTCGCCTCCGGCAAATCCGGCATTATCTTCATGTTCAAATTCCGCTTTAAGCTGCTCAATCTTTTGCAAAGCAGAAGTTTTCAGCCCGTTGAGTTTTTGACCAACCTCCCGCTTAATTTCAGCAGGAACGGTTTTAAACTCATCGAACAAAACGGAAACTAATCCCTTTTTACTGAGATATTTCAGGCGCAATTGCTCAACCTCGTCAAGGTTAACCGCTTTTATTGCGCCAATTTCGGTTATTAACCGTTCGATCCGTTCTACCATAATTTTTCGGGAAGTGTTAACCTTGAACCTCGAACTAAGAGCATACTCCGAAAAGGAAACAATTTGGACTAAAGTCCAGTAACTATCTGGTTATCAATTGCCACTACCTTAAGGTAGAGGCAATTCAAGTTGCTGATATACCGGACTTTAGCCAAATTTTGATTTTTATACCCACTTTTCGGAGTGGACTAACTAAATTTATTCTACAATTTTAACAGTCATCTTCACATCCTTCAACGGACGGTCTGTTGCATCTTTCGGAACAGTAGCGATTTTGGAAATCACATCGAGACCGTCGGTAATCTCACCGAAAACGGTATAATTATTATCAAGAAAATGCGCTCCGTTTTCAGGCTCTACAATGTAAAATTGAGATCCTGACGATGCTTTTGCAGGGTTTTCACTACGGGCAGCGGCAAGAGCCCCTCTTTTATGATTGAACGCCTTGTTAAATTCAGCGGGAACTGTATAGCCGGGGCCGCCCATTCCAAGCGCCTGCCCTGGCTTTGCAGTCTTTGAATCGGGATCGCCACCCTGAATCATAAATCCATTGATTACACGGTGGAATAAAGTACCATCGTAGTAGCCTGATTTTGCAAGTTTTACAAAGTTGTCGCGATGTTGCGGGGTTTCATTATAAAGAATACCCTTCATATCGCCATAGTCGGTATGAATTACGAATTTTACCACGTTTTTGTCGGTTTTAGTTTGAGACATTAATGAAAGATTAAACATAAGTACTGTTGCCAGAATGGCAAGTGCGATTTTTTTCATAGTTATAGGTTTTTAGGAGTGCAAAATTACAAAAAATTCAGATTGTTTTCTCCAGATAACACCTTCTGCAAAGAGGTTCATAAGCATCCATTTCTCCAAGCATAACGAGATGGTCGTCCTTTACAATTCGATGGGTAAACTGCGCCAGGTCGCCGCAGTTCATACAAACTGCATGTACCTTGCTTACGTCGTCGGCGATGGCAATAAGGCTGGGCATTGGACCAAAGGGTTTACCGAGGTAATCCATGTCGAGACCAGCCACGATAACGCGAATTCCGCTGCTTGCCAATTGGTTGCAAACAGATGGCAGTTCACTGTCGAAGAACTGAGCCTCATCAATGCCAACTACATTTACATCATTAGTAAGAAGAAGTATCTGGGACGCCGATTGCACCGGAGTTGAGAGAATGGCATTTTCATCATGTGAAACTACATTAACCTCATCATAGCGGGTATCAATTTCGGGTTTGAAAATCTCAACTTTTTGCCGGGCGATTTTAGCCCGTTTCAACCGGCGTATCAATTCTTCGGTTTTACCCGAAAACATTGAACCGCAGATCACCTCGATCCACCCTAGACGGTTTATTTGATTATTTTTTTCAATCTGCATCAGGAAAGGGGAAAATGCGTATTTTTATGCCTGGTTTTGCTGCAAAAGTAAGCAATTTCCAACGATAGGAAAAATGTTAATCATGCGAAAGAAGATCATCAGGGACGAGAACCGGTGGTTGCTTGAAGCAATCACTGAGGAACATGAAACCATCTTTACCCATACCGGGAAAATACCAAAAATTGAGATTGATATCCTGATGGAAAATGTTCGTAAGTTCTATGAGAATTTACGGATTCTGCAACGACTCGACGATTCGCATCTTTCCGGGGAACAGGTGGACAAACCTACTATAGCCGCGAAGGAATATGCTGTAAAGCCAGAGGAGAAATCGGAAGCTTTCCAGTCGCCTGCAAAACCAGATGAACAACTTCCCAAATCATTGGAACCAATAGAAAAACCTGCAGAACCAATAGAACAACCAGCCAAACGAACCGAATTTCCTCCTTCGTTGAAACGTCCAGTAAAAACTCAGGAGATTGACTTATTCGCTCAGGAAGATCAATTGCACAACATGAAACTTCAGGATGCGAGAGAACGCGCTTTCATTCCGAAAATTCACAGTTCGAAGATTGAAAATTTAAAATCGGCGATTTCAATCAATGAGAAGTTTATGTTTATCAACGACCTTTTCGAAGGAAACCTTCGCGAATACAATGAAACCATTGAAGCGCTGAATGGTTTTATATCCCTTGATCAGGCGGCGGATTATCTCAATCTGATGAAGCAAAAAAACCTCTGGAATACAGGTTCAACCGCATTTCTGAAGTTAAAGGAACTTGTGGAACGGCGGTTTTAGAAATTTTCAAAATCTTTTATCATGAAAAAAATCCTGAAAATATCAGGAGTAGTTGTCGTGTCTTTCCTACTACTTCTTACTATTACTCCTTTTCTTTTCAAAGACAGGATTCAGCAGGAAATTAAAAACCTTGCCAACAAAACATTAAAAAGTGAAGTGAATTTCGGCGAAATGAAACTCTCCTTCTTCAACCATTTCCCGAATCTTTGCTTCACCCTCACCGATTTTTCGCTGAAATCAGCGCCTCCATTTTATAACGACACACTAATCGCCGCAAAAGAAATTTCCTTTGGAGTGAATGTAAAAAGCCTGTTTGGAAAAACCATACAAATCACCCGAATCTATTTTGAAAAGGCAAAGGTTAATATCCTTTACAATGACAAGGGGCTAACCAATTATGATGTTTATCAACCAACAGATACTGCCGCAAATCCAAAGGATACAACTTCTTCATCCGGCGCTGAGCTTAACATCGAACGAATCACTTTCACCGATTGCCGGTTGATATATTCCGACCCATCCATTCCGGTTCGAATGGTTGTAGGTGGTTTTAGCTATGCCGGTACAAGTAAAATCACCAGCGATTTTTTTGATGTGACTTCTAAAATTGAAATCAAGGCGCTTGACCTGATTTATAATAATCAGAAATATATTGATGGTAAACCGGTATCTGCTACAATGAATACAAAAGTTAACAGTCGGGATTTGTCGGTGTTTTTTGAGAAAAATGATCTGAAAATCAAAGATATTCCATTGCAATTCAATGGGAAATTCAATTTTGAAAAGGATGGATATGCTCTGAATCTGACTTTTTTATCGGTGATGGAGAAGGAGTTTTTCAGCGCGCGGTTTAAAATGCAACAGGGAGTCCGGCTGTGGATTTCGGCTAAAGCTAATGCCAGCATTGACCTCGAAAAATGGTCGAAAGCCTTCGATCTGAAAGCAGCAGTTGTGAAAGGAATGTATGATCTTAACATGACAGCCGAAGGTTATTATGAAAAAGGCGCGGTTAAGAAAGGAATCAGAAACGAAACAGATACTGTTATTGTAAGCATCCCAAAGTTTGAACTAATGACAAAACTTTCAAACGGCTATCTGAAATACAATTCCTTACCACAGGCGCTCAGCGACATCAACTTCAGCCTTAATGCTTCCTGCCCCGACAAGAATTACAGGAATATCAATGTTCAACTGGAAAATCTTAAAGCCACTTTCCTGAAAAACGAGATCATCGGCTATTTTAAAATGAAAAGCCTCGCCGATATTCAACTGGATGCAAATCTTTCTGCTCGTTGCAACCTTGAAGAACTTAAGCAGGTATTTCCAATTGACAGCATTGATTTTTCAGGGTTGTTGGATATGAATGTCAATTTAAAAGGTAATTATGCTCCTGAGAAAAAAATGTTT
>JAPLDO010000216.1 GCA_026391715.1 Bacteroidota bacterium | reverse complement strand
TACATCTTTTTAATTTCAGGCAATTTAAAAAGGTATATTTTACTAATGTAAAATACCTTAGAGAAATCCAGCAGGAAACAAAAAAACAATCGCGCTTAAAGCAACTCCTGATTTTGCTGGCGCGGCTTCTCGCTGTTGCCTCGCTGGTTTTTGCTTTTGCGCAACCTTATATTCCTTCATCAAAACAGCAGAAAAAAGTCACCGGGAAAAAAGCTATTAGCGTTTATTTAGATAACTCGTTTTCAATGGAGGCTGTTGCCACCGACGGTAGGTTAATTGATATAGCAAAAGCCAAAGCCATTGAAGTTGCTTCAGCATATACCCCGGCAGACCTTTTTCAATTGATGACCAACGATTTTGAAGGAAAGATGCACCGTTTCGTTGATCAGGAGCAATTCGTAAAGATGGTGGAAGATGTGCAGGTTACTTCTGTGTCAAAGCCCATTACGGAGGTCGTCAGCCGCCAGAATGATTTGAAATCCGAAGCCCCAGGAATGAACATGGACGCCTACCTCATCTCGGATTTTCAGAAATCAACTGCTTCATTGCTCACATCAAAACCTGATACGTCATGCAGTTGGTTTCTTATCCCTGTTTCTGCCGTTAAAATTGCGAATGTTTATATTGATTCTCTATTCTTTCAGTCGCCGGTTCATCAGTCGGGACAACCTGTCAGACTCCATGTTCTTATTCGGAATGATTCCCGGGAACCAATCGAAAAAGCGCCAGTCAAGCTAACCATTAACTCCATTCAGAAAGCCTTATCCAATTTTGCCGTTGGTCCGGGATCAGTAACGGAAATCATCCTCACTTACACCGAAAATCAGGCAGGAATTCAATATGGACAAGTTGAAATTACAGACTATCCCATTATTAATGACGATAAATTTTATTTTTCTTATCAAATCCTTCCTTCGATACCAGTCCTAAGTATCAATGAACGTGAAGAAAACGCTTTTCTTAATGCGTTGTTTAACAATGATTCGAGTATTATGTTTACCAACGCCCCCATCAAACAGGTGGCATACAGCAATCTTTTTACCCAGGCAATGATCATCCTGAATAGCCCGGACGAAATTTCCAGCGGACTTGCGCAGGAATTAAACCGCTTTGTAAGAAAAGGAGGTCATCTTACTATCTTCCCGCCGGTGAAAAGTTCAATAGGGTCTTACAATTCATTGCTGGATATTCTTGGCGTTAAAGGCTATTCTTTATTAGATACAAACCGGCAGCGAATCGCTTCGATAAACGTTGAAAGCGATCTCTATACTGACGTTTTTGAAAAAAATAATCTTGGAAAAGTTGTTATTCCTGACAATATTGATCTGCCTATGGTGAACCGCCATTACCCGATGCTTTATGATTTCAATAATCAATCGGAGGCGTTGTTAAAACTTCAGAATAACCGGCCTTTTCTGGTTTCAATGCCGGTTGACAGAGGAAAAATTTACATGTTTACCAGTCCGTTAGATCCCGCCTGGACCGAATTTCCAAAACATACTATTTTTGTCCCTACACTGTTTAAAATCGCGCTTTTGAGCAATCCTGTTTTTCCATTGTATTATCCTGTTGGTGAAAATATTGCGATTGATATTCCTGCCGATTCAATTACGGAAACCTCTGTATTCAAATTAAAACAGCTTAATTCAGACTACGAAATTATTCCAGGCATCAGAAAATCGGGCGCGAGTATTTCGATTTTGACCCACGATCAAATTAAAAATGCCGGATTTTACTCCCTGACATCGGGAAGCGCCACGGTTGCAGGGTTTGCGTTTAATTATAATCGCAAGGAATCGGAGATGGATTGTTTTACAATTGCCGAACTGAAAGAACAAATCAAACGCCTGCCGAATAGGGATATTAGAATCATCAGTGAAAAGAAAAACTCACTGACCCGGCAAATCCATCAGTTTAACCAGGGAACTCCTTTATGGAAACTTTTCATTATTCTTACATTGATATTTATCGCCGCAGAAATCGCATTGATACGGTTTTTCAAATAGCCATTGAAGGAGGGCGCTCTTGAAACTTCTGATCCTCACTCAATACTTTCCCCCTGAAACCGGCGCCCCCCAGAACCGCTTGCTACAGCTTGCCAAAAGATTAGAGAATTTAGGGGTTATCGTTACTGTTCTGACAGCCATGCCTAACTATCCGAAAATGAAAATTTTCGATGGATACCGCCGAAAGTTTTACTATTTTGAAACAATTGAAGGAATTCCTGTCCACCGGTGCTGGATATATGCCGGAACCAGTAAGGCAATCCTGCTGCGGCTAATCAATTATTTCAGTTTTGTAAAAACTTCATTTCTTATCGGGTTGTTTAAAATTGGGCGACAGGATTTAATTTTCTGCGAATCCCCTCCTCTTTTTCTTGGAATATCTGCCTGGCTGCTTACAAAATTCAAACGGGCGCAGTTGATTTTCAACGTTTCAGATTTATGGCCTGAAAGCGCTGAAAAACTCGGGCTGGTAACAAACCGGTCTTTACTCAATTTATCCACTTACCTCGAAGAGTTCTTATACAGACATTCGGTTATCATTTCAGGTCAGACGCAGGGAATCGTTAAAAACATTTCATCACGTTTTCCTGAAAAGCCTGTTCTCTGGCTCAAAAATGGCGCCGACTCTCGTGAAATCAACAACATTGTTCCCAACCCTGCCTGGCGAGAAACCAATGGATTCAAAGCCGATGATTTCATACTTGTTTATGCAGGTATAATCGGACACGCTCAGGGGCTGGAAGTGATCCTGAATGCGGCGAGGTTACTGAAATCAATAAATGAAGTGAAATTTTTACTCGTTGGTAGCGGTCCTGTCCGGGATAAACTGATGGCAATGAAAGAGGAATATGGACTGTCTAATGTAATTTTCGTTGAAAACTGTCCTAAACCTGAAGTGATTAGAATTATTCACGCCACTGATGCAACCGTCATTCCATTGCGTCGCCTCGATCTCTTCAAGGGAGCCATTCCGTCCAAGATTTTTGAAAACCTGGCTTTACGTAAACCAATACTGCTTGGCGTTGAAGGTGAAGCAAAAGAAATTTTTATTGATAAAGGGAAAGCAGGCTGGGCTTTTGAGCCGGAAAGCGCTTCAGAACTGGCTAATCTTATCAGGTATCTTAGCCAAAATAAACATCTTTTATCACAGTACGGAGAAAACGGGTATCAGTTGCTTCTCAAGGAATTCGACCTTGATATAATAGCCGCCGGTTTCCTCGCAGCGATCCAAAATTATAGCCATGAAAGAACATTTTAGAGATAAATGGCAATATTACACAGGAGGGTTAATCATCCTGATAATTATTTTGTTTGAAGCCCAGGGAAAAGGTGACTTTGATATTTTTCTCTCCGCTTCAAGAGACCTATTACTTGGTAAAAATATTTATACAATTCAGTACCATGAATGGTATCATTATTATTATGACATTTTTTTTGCTATCGCGCTTGTGCCGCTTACATATCTTCCATTGTACTTTGCAAAGTTAATCTGGCTTATTCTAAATGTATTTTTTGTTATTCGTTTATGGAAAATTATCCTGTGCTGGCTTCCATTATCATATTTGAGAAAAAGCAGTGTAATGGTTTTCAAAATTCTGTCATTTGTTTTTATCCTAAGGTTTTTACGTGATAATTTTCATCTCGCACAAGTTACAATCTTCATATTATACCTGACTTTTGAAGGATTATTTTTAATTAATTCGAACAGAAGAATTGCCGGAAGCCTTCTTATAGCTCTTGGTATTGACGTCAAACTTCTCCCAATTGTTATAATCCCGTATTTGATTTTTAGAAATGAATGGAAATCTGCACTTTATATCCTCGGATTTATACTTGTATTAATTTGTTTGCCAATTGTGTTTATTGGATTTGATTACAACAAATTCCTTTTAGCAGAACGATGGAATTTAATTAATCCAATGAATCAGGTGCATATTCTGGATACCTCAGAAAGGAGCTTTCATTCTCTTACAACTCTTTTATCAACATTATTGGTTAAAGATTGCGGCGATTATTATGCCTTGCCTCTGAAACGAAATATTGCCGATGTTTCCATTGAAACGCTGAATATTGTGATTAATATAGTTCGAGGAGCGCTAATATTATTCACGTTATATTTTTTAAGAACGAAACCATTTACAAAAATAACCGACAACTTCCAGAGGCTATATGAACTAAGTTATTTATGTATTGTCATCCCATTAATCTTTCCGCATCAGCAACATTATGCGTTTTTCTTTATATTTCCCGCAACTACATACCTGCTGTTTTATTTAGCAGATAAATATTTCAATAAAGAAAACTATCTAAGTATCAAACATTTTAAAATTAAAAAAATTACTTTTTTAGTGTTAATGAGTATTGTCTATTTTTTAACCAACAGCCATTTTATTCTGGGCGAGTTTACCAATTACTATGACCACTATAAAACTTTGAGTTATGGAGCGCTCATTTTAATAATACTATTAGCGATTTGCAAACCAGATAAGCTAACACATACCTGACTAAAGTTACGGTGCGAGCGATGCATTTATTCTTTCTCGTTTTTCTCTGGGGATTTGGAACTTGAAATTTGGAACTTTGAATTTTGTAAATGCGCTGTTTTATCCCGTTTTTAGTATAATAAGATAAGATGCCGATTCCGGTCCCAGATTAAAAATCACATCCAGAATGCTAAGCCCCGGCAGGAATCCGTGCGAAGGTTCAAAAACTTGAGTGTAATGTGCTGAGGGCATGAAAAGGTCAGTGTTTCTGTCAACAAGTTTTTCCCGAAGGTCGTCGTATCCAACCACAACCTTTTTGAAAGTTTCAGTAAAATGAAGATTTACCGGAATCTTTAAAACCGATAGAATTTGCTCAAGCAGAGCGAAATTGAAATCTATCAGAAACTCATACGGCTTTTCATAAAATGGCGCAAAATAATCCTTGTAGTACAAAAAAAACGGCGAATTGTTATACGCCGTTTTAATTGAACGCCAGTGAATTTTCTGCCAGGGTTGATGGCGCGAGATCCGAATATCTTTGGTCAGGGTGTGATTGCCATTAACCTTAATGACTGGAATTGTTAGTGTTTGTTTTCCGTTGGGGCCATAGATTGAACAGTGGTTCCGGCAGGTTTGTTTCCGGTAGGTTTCCATTATTTCGATATATACGTCGGAAACCCTGGAAATTGCCGCTATATAATGCAACGGCGGCATGTATGCCGTGTTGATCAGCGCCGGCGTCAATGTTTAATTATTTTGATCCTTCAGAAGAACATCGCCAATTGCCTTGATCAATGAGTCTTTCGGCAATGCTCCAACCGACATTTGCGGCTGTTCGTTCATTGGAACAAACAGCATTGATGGGATGCTGCGAATTCCAAAAGCGCCTGCCAGTTCCTCTTCGGCTTCGGTGTTGATCTTATAAATGTTGATCTTTCCGTCATATTCAACGGCAAGGTCTTCAAGAATCGGGGCAACCATTTTGCATGGTCCACACCAGTCGGCATAAAAATCAATAATACATGGAAGGTTGCCTTCGAATTTCCATTCCTTGTTTTGCTCATAATTGAAGACTTTATCGAGAAAAGTCTGCTTAGTCAAATGTTCTACCATTGTATTTAAGATTTAAGGTTACGATTACAATTTACGATTTACGATTTACGATTTATTTTACCTGGAGAATGTTGTTAATCATTTCGATGTATCCGGCTTTTTGCTGTGCGCCCACCGACATTTGAGGCTTTCCGGTTTTTGGAACATACAATACTGCCGGAATTGATGAAATGTTGAAAAGACTTGCCAATTCACGCTGTTCATCGGTGTTTACCTTATAAACTCTGATTTTTCCCTTGTATTCATTTGAAAGCTCAGCCAGAATTGGAGCAATCATTTTACAGGGGCGGCACCAGTCGGCATAAAAGTCAATGATGACTGGCTGATCTCCTTTAAAGACCCATTCCTGCGGATTCTTTTTATAATCCCATACAAGTTTCTGGAACGATTCGGCAGTTAATTTCACAACCTGTTCGTCGCCGGCGCCGGATGGATTAGCGGTATTTCCTGAGTTGCTGTTGCATGCCTGCATACTGAAGGCAGCGAGGAAGAGAAAAAGAAATGTTAGTTTTTTCATTGTTGTAGTTTTGAATTACGCTGCAAAGATAAAAATAATTTTTAAATAAATCGCATAAATATCACTATTATTGTTAATTTTGCGATAATATTTTTTGCCACGATATGATTTTATCTATAAAACAGCTTGATATCAATGAATTTGGCGGCGTCTTTTCGGAACCTGAAGAATGTTTGAAATTTTTAGCCGATAAAAAATGGGCTAACGGTTTCGTTTGCCGAAGTTGCGGAAATACCAATTACTGCAAAGGTAAAACTCAGTTTTCACGTCGTTGTACCCGTTGCAAACGCGAAGAATCGGCAACAGCTCACACCATATTTCACCGCTGCCATATACCTATCACAGAGGCTTTCAGAATTGTATATTTGGTATGTTCCGATCCTTCGGTGTCAACTTATGAATTGTCGCGACAAATCGAACTCCGGCAAATGACCTGCTGGAAGCTGAAGACAAGGTTGATGGAATGTATAAAAAGCAAGGGAGAAGTTGATGTTCTGTTTACGGGTTGATCTGCATTTACGTCAATTCCAGTAATCCTGCGGCTTATTGTATCGCGATTTTCTTCACAACGATTCCCAGGTCTGATTTCATCCTCAACAAATAAATTCCTTTGGAAAAAGTTGAAATATTGATTGCGGTTTTAAAATCCCCGTTACTCCAGATTAGGTTATCTGTGTATAAAGTTTCGCCTGTTATGGAGATCAGTTTTATCTCAATCTTTTGAGGTTGAGCCACTGTGAATGACAGATTAATGATTTCATTCGCCGGGTTAGGATAAATCTGAAGGTCTTCAAAAGCGTAGCGCTCAATGCTGCCAACTACCGGCGAATAGCTTATTTCCCATCCGCTGCCGCGAACTGAATTGTTGCTTACCCACATAACCATCACGGCTCCGGTTGTTGAAGTGATGGGAGCCGGCATGGTTGTATAGGCTCCCGACCAGGTACCGAGAAGCGCGTTAGCGCCGATGTCAAAAACCATTACTTTATCAACATTCGGTTCTGTGTTGAAGTTGTTGACTGTGAGAACGAGTTTGGATACACCCGGCGGCATAATCTTCCATTTGCAATTTGAGAGGTTACGGTAGTCAAATATGCCGCTGCCGTCGGAAATGGTTCCAAAGGATTCTGTTAAGGTGGTTGATGAACCGCAGAAAGGATTTGTCGCTGTGGTGAAGTTTGCCAGCCAGCCGGCTCCGGTGGTTATCCCGGAAGCATTGAAGGCGATGAACATTTTAGAACCGGTTGAAGTAACCGAAGGCATTGAGGTTAGCGCGCCTGAATAGCTGCCAAGCAACGGCGCATTCGCATTTTCTCCGTCATAAACTTTCACAAAGTCGTTGGAAGCGGTACTGAAACGAACAAAATTCAAAGTGATATTTTTTATGCTGTCATCCGGGGCAATGAGCCATGAACAGGCAGCGCTGCCTGGATAATATGCCACCGGTCCGCTGCCATCCTCGATCGCTCCGAAATTTGTTGTAATTGTTTGCGCGCCTGAACATAAATAGGAACCGGGATAGGCTGTTGGATCCGGTTTGATACCAACAACTGCGCCCTGATGAGAATTGAAATTGCTTCCGTTGGGATTCAGGTTGTTGATATAAAAATACCCATTCGCTGATCCGCCCCATCCCCAGTTGAAATGAAACATGTAGTCGGTTCCAACCTGCTGATATCCGTCAAGAACAAACGCATGCCCGGTTGAATTATCATCGCCTGAATATTCAACAGGCTGACCGGCGTCAACGTCGCTTTTCAGGGTATTTACCCAGGTTGAATAATTACTGTTACGACTTTGGAATTGCGTACCCGAGGCATATTTGAAATAGGTTCTCATCGCAGCGGCAGCTTTTTGCAAATTGGAGCCTGAACCGTTTGGATCGTACTGCATATCCACAGCCACACTGCATTGATAAGCTAATACGGCAAGTGCGTTCGATTCAAGATAGGTTTGGTTGGGCATACCATTCCAGTCGTATGTAGTAGTTCCAAAATCAGCGCATTGCTGACCATAAGCCGGCTGTTGCGGAAAAATGCAATGCGATCCATATCCCATGAAAGGATAACGCCAGTAATGCATGATCTGGCTCATGGCGGTAGCCACGCAGCCAACAGGAACCCTGCCCGAATAACTTCCAATAATGGCGGGATCTTTGGGGCACAAAGCATTGTATGGGAAATCCTGATTCCACAAACTGGTAATCATGGGGGCAACATCAGTTGGAGAAGTAGTATTGTCAGCCATTTTAGGTTCAGAAGAGGAAAGTTGTTTCCATGCATACGAAATGGCTGCATCGGGTTTCAGGTTTCCACTCCTTACCGAATTTATTTCATATTTGTAATTGGATAACCAGTATTCAAGGTTTGAAGGAATATTTTCGGGTGAAAAAGCAGATTCAAAAGAGTATCCGAGAACCGGATAACAGGCGTCATCAGCCGAAATAATAATATATCCCGTTTCAGTAAAATTGAAAATATAATACACCGGAATGGCGCCTTCCCGCTCAGTATATTCATCAATAATTTTCAGATCGTTTAATAAAACCGGTTGCCGCAAATTGCTTGTCAGTCGTTCGTAATAGAAATTTTTACCGGCAAGTCTGGCGTCTTTTACTTCTACCAGTTTTGCAAAAAGCGCTGAATTAATCAGGAGAAAAATTGCTGCCGTGAAAAACAAAACTCTTTTCATGAGTAAGGGAATTTGGCTGGTTAAGAATTGAAAATGACCTTGCAAAGGTAATAATTTGACAAACAGGGCTGGGCTGTGGTTAATGGCGATAACCCGGATTTTCATAAATTTAGTTACTTTCGTAATCTAATTCAGATTACCATGGCAATATTGATTCAAAACATTAAGGAACTCATCCAGGTAGAGGATGCGCCGCAGATCATGGCAAGGGGAGCGGCAATGTCGCAACTTCAAACTATTCAGAACGCCTGGCTGCTTGTTGAAGGAGACAGAATAATTGATTTTGGTAAAATGCCGTTTATTGATTTCGGAATCCGGAATTCGGAATTCGGCTTAACGGTAATAGACGCCGCAGGAAAGATGGTTTTTCCGAGTTTCTGCGACAGTCACACACATCTTGTTTACGCAGGCAGCAGGGAAATTGAGTACATTGATAAAATCAAAGGTTTTTCTTATGAAGAAATTGCAAAGCGTGGAGGAGGGATTCTCAATTCGGCGCGAAGGTTGCATGAAGCAAGTGAAGATCAGTTGGTGGAGCAGGCAATGGAAAGACTCAACGAAATTATAATGTTTGGAACCGGCGCTGTAGAAATCAAAAGTGGTTACGGTTTAAACCTGGAGGATGAGATGAAAATGTTGCGGGTTATCAGAAAATTACAAAAACTGACGCCATTGACCATCGCGCCAACTTTTCTCGGCGCTCATGCAGTTCCTTCGGAATACAAAGGAAAACAGGGCGAATTTGTAAATCTTGTAATCAATGAAATGATTCCGCAGGTGGCGTCGGAAAAACTTGCTTCTTACATTGACGTTTTTTGCGACCGCGGATTTTTCACGGTAGAGGAGACGACGAAAATTCTTGAAGCCGGATTGAAATATGGTTTGCGTCCGAAAATTCATGCAAATGAACTTGATTACTCCGGCGGTATCCAGGTTGGGGTTAGGCACAATGCGCTTTCAGTGGATCATCTTGAATTTACCGGACAGGCTGAGATTGATTGTTTACTTGAAAGTGAAACCATGCCTACAATATTACCCGGAGCCGCGTTTTTCCTCGAAATGGCTTATGCGCCGGTAAGGCAGATGATTACAGCGGGTTTACCTGTTGCAATGGCGAGTGATTTTAATCCAGGATCTTCCCCATCGGGAAATATGCAGTTTATCCTTTCTATGGCGTGTATCAAATACCGGATGTTACCCGAAGAGGCGATCAATGCGGTAACTATCAATGGCGCTTATGCTATGGGATTGAGTAAAGATTACGGGAGCATCGCCCGAGGGAAAAAGGCAAACGTTTTTATCACCAAACCAATCCCCACTTATGCGTTCATGCCTTACGCGTATGGAAGCAATAAAGTTGATACCGTAATCCTGAACGGGGAAGTTATTTTCGACAGCAGCTACCTTAAACCTGACTAAAATCGAATATGGTAAAAAGTTTCAACCCCCAGGTTTGAGCCTACTCCGAAAAGGAAACAATTTGGACTAAAGTCCAGTAACTATCTGGTTATCAAATGCCACTACCTTAAGGTAGTGGCATTTCAAGGTGCTGATATACCGGACTTTAGCCAAATTTTTATTTTTATAACCACTTTTCGGAGTGGACACAAATTCCAAGTTCAAATCCCATTATTTTACAACAATTTTCCCCGTCTCAATGTAGTTTTCACCGGCAATCCTGATAAAATAGACGCCGCTTACAGGTTTACCTTGAGTGAATTCTGCCATATTTAAAGTGAATTCGCTGATTCCTTTCGGCAATTGATTTAGGGTAACCATGCCGGTAATTTTGCCGTGAATGTCGCAGATAGTAACTTCTGATTTTTTCGAAGCGCAGGGGAGATTGATGATTACATTGAACAACCCATCAGATGGATTAGGATAAACAAAAATATGCTTATCTCCGGCAATTTCCATAAAATCGTTTTCATCAATGCCGGTGAAAATGGGTTTAGTAAGTTTCACCGACGTATATATCCGGTATTCTCCGGGGTTGAATTTCAGTGTTGCCGATACATTCTGAACGTCAAGAGAATCGCCGGTATAAAATTCATACCATTTTCCGGTTTTGGTGAAATCGGGAGTCACATCGCGGCTGATTACATCAAAATTGCCCAGCACAGTTGCATCCATTGTGGTGTGCCGCAACCACAATCGCTTGATAGTTCCGGAAAGATCAATAGTGTAATTTGTGGTTGCAAAAACCGGTTGCGTTTTCTTTAGTTCCGTCAATGCTGAAAATACATTTTTAGTGTATCTTCTGCGCCATTGATTCTGATAATCCCAGCGAACTGGTTTAGGCGCCAGCCGGTCTCCTCCGTAGGTAATTGAATAATCATATCCAAGCTCGCCGAACTGCCAGATCATTTTTGGTCCAGGTATGGTGAAGAAAAAGTTGGCATTTAATTCGATGCGCTTCAGCGCGGTATTGGTATCCCTGACACTATAAGGCGGTTTTGAGATATTTCCCGCTGAAATGTTTTTAAACATCCCCCGCTCCTCATCATGACTTTCCATATAGGCTACAAGGTTTGGCTGTGTCCATCCGCGTTGCTTGTATGAACCCCATGAAAGATCGGAGTTACTGCCCGACGTCCATCCTCCACCTGCCTGGATGTAGCTGTAATTCATATTCCCCCAGGGTAACATACTATTTGCCGCAAGCTCCTTTTCTTCGGAATTATCGGCAAAATGTTCCATAATGGAGAAGGCATTGGGATTCAGGGAATGAATGATATTGGTATAGTTTTTCAGGATGAGAATCCGGCTGGCGTCATATTGTCCCCAGAGACTCACATTATCGGGATAAGAGTTTTTCTGAGTAAATCCTTTCGACAGGTCGAAGCGATATCCATCTATATGAAATTCAGTCAGCCAATAACCAAGCAATCGTTCCATATACGTTTTGGTTGCGGCGCTTTCGTGGTTGAAATCATACCCGACGCTATATGGATGCTTTGCAACCGGGTTGAACCAGGGGTTATCAAGAGCCGGACGTTGTGCGGCGGCGTCCCAGTAAAGTCTTACCAATGGCGAGCTGCCGAAATGATGGTTGCAGACAATATCGAGAATAACGGCAATCCCGCGTAAGTGGCAGGCTTCAACAAATTTTTTCAGACCGTTTTTGGTACCATAGTATTTATCAACGGCAAATGAAAAATCGGGATTGTAACCCCAACTTTGGTTTCCTTCAAATTCCATCACCGGCATAAGTTCGATAGCATTCACGCCGAGGCGTTTCAAATAATCGAGCGTGTCAATCAGCGAAGGATAATCGTGAGCGGTTGTGAAATCTCTGATCAGCAGTTCGTAGATTACCAGGTCGGTGATTTGCGGCGGCGTAAATGGTGTGGAGTTCCAACCATAAGGCTCCTGGTCAGTTTGCAGAAAACTTGCTATTCCACTGGCTTTACCAGTAGGATATGGCTTAAGGTTTGGATAGGTTGCCGGAGAAATATACTGATCATTCGGATCGCTCACCTTGTCGCAATACGGATCGCCAATTCGCAGGTTGCCATCAACAACATATTGGAAAATGTATTCCTGTTTTGGAACCAGGTTATTAAGTTGCAACCAATATCGTTTGCCATCGGTAGTGACATTCATGTAATGATCCTGATCTAATTGCCAGTTATTAAATTCACCGGTGGCAAAGACGTTAGTTTTTCCAGGGGCATATAGGCAAAGAACGGCAGCAGATGTTCCTGTGTAGTTGATTCCATCAACAATTCCGGGAGGAAGATCGGCAACATTTGCAGGCGGTATAACGGTGTAACAGAATGAATCGGCAACGCTGCCTGTGGAGTTGTGCGCCTCAATGCGAACCCACTGTTTCACCCAGTTTTGCCCAAAGTTATCCGCCAGAATTGTGTCGGTGATATACTGCCCTGTGGAAGTTTTGACAAGAGTTCCATTAACAAACAGCTTCATGGTTTCAGCCATTGGACTTATTGCAGAAACGGGTATCGGGTCGTCCAATTTCAGGAACAGATTTTTATTGGCAGGAAGTGCAATATTTACGCTCATTACATTCGTATAAACATCGGCAAAGACGTCGCCTCCATCGGCATTTCTGCCTGTTTTACTGCCATCGGCATTCCTGAAAACGAAAGCCATTTTTAGTATCTGTTCTGTAACCGGGACTCCGTAATATCCGCGGATAGAGGGTTTCATTGTAAGTTTAAATTTATTGTTCCCCAAAGACGTCAGCAATGCCTTGGGAAGATTCTGACTCCATCCGGCAACCGCATATTTCCAGTCGGAAGGGGAAGTACTCAGGTTGGTAATCACGCCGGTATGCGCATAGATGGGCGTGATGACGTCTTTCAGCCCCGCATCCCCTTGAGCGGCGTCAAAAATGATGATACATGAATCGGCGTCAATGGGGAAGACGGGAGTGGTTGTTATAACCTGGCTATTGACAGTTAAGGAAAAAGTAACCGCAAAGAATATAAAAAACAGGATAACTGTATTTAAAGTTGTTTTCATAATGGAGTCTTTTTTTCTTTTCATTCACACAAAAGTACACAATTTAACAGGTTAAAATACATTGTTAATTCCATCTGGTTGAACATAATCGAAATGCTGCCTGTTACGGTCTGGTTGCGGGAATCAGCTTTAAAACAGCGCTGGTCATAGGATTCAGGGAAAAGTTATTCCCGGAATAGTTCTTTCCGGTGAGCAAATCAACTGCGCTCGTTTTTTCTGGTATTGGAAATATCTGTGGTTCCTTGTCAAGGTTAAAATAAATACGAATTTCGCTATTCTTATCAAACCTCCTATACGCCAGTTTTTTACCATCTGCCACAAGAAATTCAATCTCACCGTTAACCAGCGCCGGATTTTCCTTTCTGATTCGAATAAGTTTTTTGTACCAGTCAAACTGTTGTTGATTGAATCCAACAGAATCAAAGGTCATTTCTCCAGGTTGGAAATTATTTCGGGTTTCAGGTTCAAACGAATATTCCTTCCACCATAATGGTTTCCGGCAGTGCGGATCGTCTGCGCCCCACATGCCCATCTCCTCTCCGTTCCAAATGTGCGGAGCTCCGATGCTTGTAAACAGATGAACCAGATAGAGTTGTACCCGCTGATACGTTTCAGAATCAGGCTTGCCGGTTTTATATGCCCGATCGTCGTAAGGAGACGCCTTGAATTTGTATTTATTCGGGTTGAACAAGTCGGAGAGCAGCCGGGGGGAATCATGCGAAGAGCCGGTATTCATCATTGCATATCGGTTGGCGACAGGTAACCGCTTCCACTGAAATTCAAGACTGTCTTTGAATTGCTGTGCATTTGTTGCATAGTTGTTTTTCGCAAAGAAATATCTTGCAGGCTTGTAAACCTGATAAAACATCACGGCGTCGAAAATATCTCCTTTCAGATATGGAACCGGATCCATCAGTTTATCTGGCCATTTCGCCCACCAAATCTCTCCCACAAGGTATGCGTCAGGTTGAATTGACCTTACAAATTTCCGGTAATCGCGCCAGAACCTCATTCCTATCTGATCTGCTACATCAAGTCGAAACCCATCAATTCCTTTTGAAGTGTCGCCATCCGGCGCCAGCCATCGTTTTGTCACAGCAAATATGTATCGCTTTGCCCCTTCATTTATGTTGCCTTCATAAGGATAACCGCTAACGCGCTTTGTGGTAATATCAACCTTTTTCAGTTCCGGAAGATTCTCAACTCCCGCCCATCCTGTGTATGAAAATTCATTTGCCGCAGTGGCTGGATTATCCCAGGAAGTAATGGCAAACCAATCCTTATAAACCGATTTTTCCTGGTTCTTCAGGATATCCTGCCACGCCGGAAACATCACCCCGGTATGGTTCCACGAATAATCCATGATGATTCGGATGTTCCGCTTGTGCGCCTCAACAACCAGTTTTAAAAACAGTTTATCCGCAGCAGTCCACTGCCAGGTTGATGGATCGTCAATTTTTTCTCTGGCGATGATCCTGTTGTCTCCCTTTGGGTCGGGACCGAAATTTACATCAATGTGGTTGTAATATCTTGCATCATATTTGTGAAGGGAAGGGGCGTCATTCAACGGGTTCATGAATAATGCCGTGATTCCGAGTTCCTGAAGGTAATCCAGTTTATCAAGAACCCCTTGCAAATCGCCGCCGAAACGCCGGTATTGCAGCATCTCGTTGAACAGTTTCCCGGATTGTTTTGCCCACTCTTCCGATTCAAACCAGTTGTGCGTCCACGGAGTCACTTTCCAACCTGGAGGCGCCAGGAGGTTAAGCGATGGAATATTGATATTCTCCGGCGTTGGATCGTTTGATTTATCGCCATTATAGAAACGTTCAACAAAAATCTGGTACCAAATAACCGAAGTTGACCATTTGGGCGGTTTGTCAAATGGGGTTTGTTGATTTTGAGCATTTGACGATAACACTGATGCACACAAGATCAAGGCGATGATCAGAATTCGATTTAAAGGTTTCATGTTTTTTGGGTATTGATTAATAACTATTGGGGTTACTATTTTATTTTTTTATCATCATCTTCCTTCATCATAAACGTTACTTGTCGCAGGATGGTAGCGCCAACCGGATATAGCGTCACAGGTTCGGGTTTTTCTGTTTTTTCATTCAAGAGTGTTGTTTTCATTGATATCCTTTTCCAGAATTGATTTTTGCCTGCTTCAGCATCAAATTTGATAACCGGTTTTTTTTCATCAGAATAGAGATAATCAATTTTTTTCATCGGAAGATAGGCGAAATCCCTGAATGGCTCAACAGGAAAAGTTTTGGTTACAATTTCACGACTTTCAATAGGTTTTGCAAAGACCAGCGAGCCATAAGTGAAATATTTTGCCTTCTGCTGATCTTCCATGATGACAATTTCAGGATGAAATTCAAGGTGAAGGTCAGTAGCGCTTTGCCAGGTTCTGTTTATTATGAGAAATCCCTCCTTTTCTGTGTAGTCAAAATTGGCGGAAATTTTCTTAGCCCAGTCGGGTTTTCTGATTTTCAAAACAAAAGCCGCCGGCTGGTTGACCATTACCCTGTAATCAATGGTAAACCCCAATGGATAAGAGGTTTCTGCAAGAATTCTGACCTTCGTATTTTTTATTGTTGTTTCCACCTCGGATGGACCATGAAGGGTGGCAACCAAGCCTTCATCATCTTTCGTCCACATTGCTTTGATATAATATGGTGTAATACGCCCGGCATTTGGAACACAGCAAACCGCTACATCCTGATGAGCGGGTGAATATTTAAACCGGGTTTGTTTGCCATCTTCGTTAGGTTCGCCGTTTTTCGCTCCGGTCATCTGCCAGGAATTGTCGGTTTTGCAATATGCAATGGCGCTTTTTTCAGGGTGTCGCGCGCCTTGGGCGGCGTTAAAAAACAGAAGTTCAACCTTGTCGCCGAATCGGTTTTCACCGGTTTTCTGAAGCAAATTGCAATAGCCGTCGAGGAGTTCATGAATCGAGCAATATTCATATCCGGTGGCGGTGGCGTCGGCTATTCTCCCGCCAACCCATTCATCGCCAATTGGACCTCCCGATGGGGTGGCA
The DNA here is from genome assembly GCA_026391715.1 of Bacteroidota bacterium. Taxonomy (GTDB): domain Bacteria; phylum Bacteroidota; class Bacteroidia; order Bacteroidales; family FEN-979; genus CAIVAT01. The sequence continues at coordinate 30,286 of JAPLDO010000216.1, read as the reverse complement.
CATTGATCAATCCTGCGGAGGTAGATATCCAATGCCTTTTTAAGGGCGGGTTTTCCAGAAGCAAACCATGCTGCCGTGAGGGAACGCAAATGCTCATAAGTATGAACTCCATGCTCCTTTAACCGATAGCCTGTATCCATTATTTTGGAGTATTGCCCGTCTTCCCGCAGGATGTTTTCCGAAAAATCCTTGTACAGAAACAAAGCGTAATCAAGATAACTTTTATCGCCGGTAAATTGATACAGGCGATCCAGAATATCAGTGAACATCAGACCATGTGTAAGTCCTCCGGCAAAGGGTTTATCGGATTTGAAAGGGTGACAGGCATTTACCGGATAATTACGCATCACATCTGCAACGGTTTTTTGAATGGCGACCATTATTTCCTGACGTCCGGTATATTCGTACCAAGCGAGCAGCCCCCTCAGCGCTGTGGTTTTAGCCCATAGCTCGCCGTTTTCATCCGGGAAATTGTACCGCAGATCTTTGGAATAAACGCCTATGTACCCATCCGGGTCCTGAGTTGATAGCAACCAGGCAACATATTTTTCATTTTTGTTCAGATGATTTTTATCATCAAGTAAAATCGAATTACGAATGTAGCCGTCTCGCCAGTTTGACTGGGTTTCGCTATTCCACCACAGGTATTGCGGATCCATTTCAATGCCGATATTGCCGACATTCTTTGCTTTTACCAATTTTGTTAGACGGTCTTTGCCATAAATGCTATCTGCCATGAGATCGGGAACGAGTTCGTCGAGATGTCCCACAAATCCGTCAAGGTCTTTCTGCATTTGTTCCCGTATCCAGCCTGTTGGTTTAATTTCGCCAAACGGCAACCATTGCAGTTTTTGTGGCATAGCTGCAATTATCTGATATTGACTATTGTTAACAGGTTGTGATTTCATCGCAAGCGGGATTAAAATCGAAATCAGAGAAAAAAGTAAAAGTAGGATTCTTTTCATTTTCGTTGACGTTAAAGATTTCATGATCAAAGATTTTAATATCCGCCGACAAATTTAATGTCTTTAATGTAAATTCAATCCTCAACATTATAACTCAAATCCTAAAACCCTGATTTGAGAACCCTTAAAACTTAACACTTAACCCTTAACACTTAACGCTTAACCACTTAACCCTTGTCCCTTCATATAATCATTTCTTTTTTACCCGGACTGTAAATTTTTTCGTTATTTTGCACCACCAAAAACAAGCCGCACAGGCTTATTAAAACTAACGGAATGTTAAACTTGTTAAAATTTAAAGTATGAAGAAACGTGCACTATGGTTACGTTATCTGGTTCTATTCCTCGCCCTTGCTGCAGCATCGGTTGGATATGCACAGGAGGTTGCATTGACGGGAATTTTAACAGATGCGTCAGATGGAAGTTCAATTCCGGGGGTGACGGTTGTCATTAAAGGCACAACAACCGGTACTGTTACGGATATTGATGGTAAGTATTCACTCAAGGTGAAAAAAGGCGATATTCTTGTATTCTCTTATGTAGGATACACTTCACAGGAAATTACCTTCACCGACCAGAAGACTTTGAACGTAGCCCTTGCTACAGGAGTTAAAAGTCTGAACGAATTAGTGGTTATCGGATACGGCTCTGTGAAACGGCAGGATGCCACAGGTTCGGTTGCTACACTTGGATCTAAAGATTTTAACCAGGGGAACATTTCGTCGCCTCAGCAGGCGATCATTGGAAAAATCCCCGGAGTACAGGTGACAACTCTCGGCGGCACGCCCGGCGGCGACGCCGTAATCCGTATCAGAGGCGGTTCTTCGCTCACAGCATCTAATGATCCTCTCGTTGTTGTTGACGGAGTGCCAATTGACAATGCCGGAACATCGGGCGCCCGCGGATCCCTGAGTATGTTAAACCCCGATGATATTGCAACTTACGTTGTTTTGAAAGACGCTTCTGCAACCGCCATTTACGGTTCGCGCGCTTCCAATGGCGTCATCCTGATCACCACCAAGAAAGGAACAGCAGGAAGTAAAAGATTTGGCGTGGAATATACCGGCAATATTTCTGTTGCTACCGTTCCTAAAACAACCTCAGTACTAACCGGCGATGAGTTCCGTACTCTTGTACTCGAAAAATACCCGAACCGTCCCGCTGTTGATACATTGCTTGGCACAGCGAGCACCGACTGGCAGAAGGAGATTTTCCGTTCAGCGATCAGCACCGACCATAACCTGGCATTTACCGGAGCTGTAAGCACAATGCCATATCGCGTTTCTGTAGGTTATACTTATCAGGACGGAATTCTTAAAACCGATAATATGCAGCGTGTTTCTGTTGGAGCCAACTTAAATCCAACATTCTTCAAAAACTACCTTAAGATCAATCTGAATGCAAAATATCTTTATGAGAAGAACCGTTTTGCCGATCAGGGCGCAATCGGAAGCGCAATCAATTTTGACCCGACACAGCCGGTGATGGAAAACCGTACTCTCACTAACAGATATTATGGCGGATACTGGGCATGGTTGCAGGCTCCCAATGATGCAGGCGAGCGCAATCCGGTTACTCAGGCTCCAGCAAACCCGGTTGCCACACTCGAAATGCGCGATGACAGATCAGGCGTTAACCGATTCCTTGGAAATATTCAGTTTGATTATAAACTTCACTTTTTCCCTGATCTGCGCGTTAATCTTAACCTCGGTCTCGACTATACCAAAAGTAATGGAACGGTATACGTGCCAACTGATTATACCGGAAACTGGCTCGACTCAGGTCTCGCTCGCACTTATGACCAGACAAAACAAAACAGCGTGCTCGATTTCTACCTCAACTATGTTAAAGAGGTTAAAAGTATCAAGAGTAAATTTGATGTGATGGCTGGATATTCATGGCAGCGATTTTATGTTGATAATAATACTTATAACTCAAACAACGCTATTATATACGATTCGGCAAGGAATAATATAGTTCAGGCTAAACAGGAATATTACCTCGTTTCGTTCTATGGACGTTTAAATTACACACTTGCAAATAGATATCTGTTAACCTTCACTCTTCGCGACGATGGTTCTTCGAAGTTTTCAAAAGATAACCGCTGGGGACTTTTCCCATCGGCTGCTTTGGCTTGGAAAATCAATGAAGAGGCTTTCCTGCGGGATTCAAAGGTTCTTTCACAGTTGAAACTCAGATTGGGCTGGGGTAAAACCGGTCAGCAGGATATTTCGCAAACCTGGTATCCCTATCTGCCGATTTATACGCTCGGCGATCAATATTCTATGTATCAATTCGGCAATTTATGGCTCAAAACCCTTCGCCCGAACGGATATGACGCCGGTATCAAATGGGAAACCACTACCACCATCAACGTTGGTATTGACCTCGGTTTCCTTCAGGACAGAATCACAGCGTCATTTGATTACTATGATCGCAAGACCTCTGATCTGATTAATGAAATTCAGGTGCCTGCCGGAACAAACCTAACCAACTTTATCGTTACTAATATCGGCGATATGGAAAACAAGGGGTTTGAATTCAGCCTCAGCGCTAAACCCATTGTTTCCAGCGACTGGAAATGGGATATTGGCGTTAATACAGCCATCAACAACAACAAGATCACAAAACTTACCGCTATTGACGATCCGTCTTTCCTTGGGAATCCAACTGGCGGTATCTCCGGAGGCGTTGGAAATATGATCCAGATGAACAGCGTTGGCTATCCTGTCAACTCCTTCTTTGTATATCAACAGGTTTATGATGCTGCCGACAAACCTATCGAGGGAATGTACGTTGACCGTAATGGCGACGGAAAAATTACCGACGCCGACCGTTATCACTACAAAAGTCCCAATCCCACCGCTACTTTTGGCATTTACACCACTTTGACGTATAAGAAGGTGTCATTGTCAACAGCCGGTCATGCTGCAGTTGGCAACTACATGTACAACAATGTTTCATCAAACAGAGGGGTTTATTCAAATTTATACCGTGCCGAAGGTCCTTATCTCGGAAATGTGACAACCGATGTGTTTGATATTAACTTTGCAAATCAACAGTACTTGTCCGATTACTATATCCAGAATGCATCATATTTTAAACTGGATTATCTCTCTTTAACTTATGATTTCGGTAAATTGATCAAGAACACCCTCGGACTGCGTCTTTCTTTCACCGTCAACAATGTATTTACAATTACCAAATACAAGGGTCTTGATCCCGAAGTCAACCAGGGTATTGACAACAACGTATATCCGCGTTCGCGGGTGTTTGTTCTGGGTGTAAATCTTTCGTTGTAACCTTTAAAAATATATAGATATGAAAAGAATATTCAAGATAACATTCATGGTTGTGGCGCTAACCATGTTTTTTGCCTCATGCGTTAAGGATCTGGATACGCAGCCCATTGATCCCAACTCCATGAACTCAGCCAATGTTTATAAGGACCAGGCTGGCTACAAGCAGGTACTTGCCAAATTATACGCAGGTCTTACGATGACCGGACAACAGGGTCCTGCCGGAAAACCCGATATCAAAGGAATTGATGAGGGATTTAGCGAATACATTCGCGGTTACTGGTATCACCAGGAACTAACAACTGATGAGGCTGTGATAGGCTGGAATGACCAGACCATTAAGAATTTCCATTCCCAGAACTGGGGATCGAGCGATGTATTTATCGCAGCTATGTACTACCGGATTTTCTTCCAGGTTGGCATTTGCAATGAGTTCATCAGGGAATCTACTGAAAGTAAACTTGCCGAGCGCGGCATTTCCGGGGCGAGCAAGACCGAAATTGAGCAATACTGCGCAGAAGCCCGTTTTCTGAGGGCTTTGAGCTATTATCACGCGCTTGATCTTTTCGGAAACGTTCCATTTGTTACAGAAAATGATCCTGTCGGAAAATTCTTCCCGGTAAGGATAGAACGCGCTAATTTATTCAAATATGTTGAAAATGAATTGCTGGCGATCGAAAAAATCATGATTAGCGTGAAAGGCGCTGAATATGGTCGCGCCGGACAAGCAGCGGTTTGGACTCTACTTGCCAAACTTTACCTGAATGCTGAGGTTTATACCGGGGAAAACAAATATACCGAGTGCATTACTTATTGCAACAAGGTAATAGGCGCCGGTTACACTCTCGAACCCGAATACAAGAACCTTTTTACCGCCGACAACAACCTTTCGGGTGAACCGATTTTTATGGTTAATTTTGATGGTAATCAATCGCAAACTTATGGCGGAACAACATTTATCATTCACGCCTCAGTAGGTGGCAGCATGGTTCCGGCAGATTATGGAATCAGCGGCGGTTGGGGCGGTATCCGCACAACGAGCGCCCTTGTAAATAAATTTCCCCCAAATGTTGACCATGCTTTCTGGTCGTCGCCAAAACCTCCTACGAAAAACCGCGCCTATCCGGTATTGTATGTTCCGGGAAGTTATCAAACCCCGGCATGGGATCCTACAAACACTACAACAGTTGTCGCTTCGGTTTTGAGCGATGCAACTTATGAAGGTTACTTTGACTTTCCGGCTACTACCGAGTTCAAATTCTGCCGCAATCCTAATTGGGATTATAACTGGGGAGAATCAGCTACCGTTCCTGGTACGCTTGAGGTCGGCGGAAATAATATCAAAGTGGCTGAAGCTGGATATTATAAAGTAAATGTTGATACAACTGCAAAAACTTTCACAGTAGTTAAAACTACATGGGGAATTATTGGATCGGCAACCGCTGGACTATGGGTTTCTGATCAACCTATGGCTTACGATGCTGCAACCGGTAGTTGGAAAATTACCATTGACCTTACTGTAGGTGAAGTAAAATTTCGTGCAAATAGCGGATGGGACATCAATTACGGCGGCGCAGAGGGCATTCTTACAGCAGGCGGCGCAAATATTGCAATTCCTTTAGCAGGAAAATATGACGTTACAATGAAACTTGGAGCGCCCGACTACACTTATACCATTATTATGAACACACCTCCGCCGCCAGCCAGCATTGATCATCGTCCGATTTTCTACACTGCTGGTCAATCACTGGAAATCAATGATATTGGCAACTTTAACGATGGTTACGCAGCTCCTAAATTTACTAATCTTACAAGCGCTGGAACGGCTGGTAAAAATGCAACCTTTCCCGATACTGATTTCCCCATGTTCCGTCTCGCCGACGTTTACCTCATGTATGCTGAAGCGGTACTCAGGGGCGGCGGCGGCGGCGACCCAGCTACCGCGCTCGACCTGATTAATGCATTACGTACAAGAGCATATACCGATAATAGTGGAAATATTACCAGCGCCGAACTTACTCTTGATTTCATTCTTAATGAAAGAGCGCGTGAACTATACTGGGAAGGATACCGCAGGACCGACCTGATCCGCTATGGGCGTTTCAGCGACGGAACCTATTACTGGCCTTGGAAAGGCGGATTAAAGGATGGCGGCCCGGTTAGTGTAAACTATAACCTCTTCCCGATTCCGTCATCTGATGTTACGGCAAATCCCAATCTGAAACAAAATCCAGGATATTAATATTTTTAAAACTTAGAAAATATGAAAAAACTAACAATATTAATTCTGGCAATCGGTTTATTCAGCCTGCTTTCGTGTAAAAAAGATGAGACCAAGGTTGTTTTAGCTTACTTCACGCCGGCACAAATACTAACTCCTGCCACAGGTTCCAAGTATATTCTGAAAGAGGCAAATAAGGATTCTCTCTTATTTACATACACCTGGAAGGCAGCCACTTATAATCTTACTGATGTACTGAAGCCAACCTATACTTTGGAAATGGATACCGCAGGCGGTAATTTTACTGCGCCTAAAATGCTTAGTAATACTCAGGATTATTCATATTCCATTAATGTTAGCGCAATGAATGATCTTATACTGGGAACGTACAAGGGTATTGGCGGTAGTCTCGCAACCTTTCAATTCAGGGTAAAAGCTTCATTCACGGAAACAAATCCGGCAACCAATAATGTTTCAGAAGTTATTTCAGTTGACATTACGCCTTATTCTGCCGTGGTTATTGTTCCTCCTATTTATATGCTTGGAGACGCTACCTCTGTTGCCTGGGATAATAGCAAGGCTTTAGAAATGACCCATTTAGAAGCAGGACAGTTTGTTATCGTTGCGCCTCTGACCTCGCCTGGTAAATTTGTCAAATTTATAGCAAACCTGGGCGCCTGGGCTCCACAATGGGGAACAGACGCCGCCGGAACCAGCGATAACGGAAATTTGGTTTACCGACCAACAGAATCGGTTCCCGATCCACCCGGAATTCCCGGACCCGTAGCAGATGGCGACTATAGAATTATGGCTGATACAGCAAACCTCCTGTATGAAGTTACAATCACTTCTTCAAATCTTTTCCTTGTAGGTAATGCTACTACCGCCGGTTGGAACAATACTAATGCAATTCCATTTATTAAGGTTTCTCCGGGTATTTTTACTCTCACAACCAAATTGACTGCCGGCGAAATGAAATTCCTGGAAGCTCCCGGTTCAAGGGCTTCGCAATGGGGAACTAATTTCAGTGGCAACAGCAGCTTTGGTAAAATGGTTTACAGAGCCGACGAAAGCGCTCCTGAGCCTCTCAAAATTCAATCGCCAGGCAATGGAACCTACACTATTTCAATCAATCTTGCAACGCTGGAATACAAAATAACTGCGAAATAATTTTTCCTCGGAGATTATTGGTGTATTTTATCGAAAAAGGAGCCGCCCCGAAGGGACGTCTCCTTTTTTAATTTATATCTTTGATTATTCGGTTGTTTACATTAACTGGAATAGTAATGGCATTCTTTAGTTTTTTCAGTGGCATTAAGTTATTTTGAGTATCCGGTGGTTTACCTGTTCTGCAATCTTCATGACATCATCCTGTTTTTATCAATGGCGGATGGTTAACTTTAAAATAATTGTATATTTGTTTTAGCCGTTTTTTCCCTTTCAAATAAAGTCACAACATACAATGAATTCACATTCAAACTATTTTTCAAACACTTCAATTTCCTGCGATCCCGAAATGCTCGATATCATTAAAGTTGATCAGGACTACCGGATATTTCAAGTCGCTGAGGCTCTGCTAACGCCGGGCGGAAATTTGTTTTCACATCCTTCGGAGCGTTTTATCCGGGCGCTAATCACTGATATTCAGTTACGATCATCTATTGGCAGCGCTGGTTTATCTTACGCCACTCTCTACTCATTTAAAAAAGATTTGCTGGACGCCGATCTTGATCCCTTCAAAACCGGGTTGGATTCAATTTCAAACGCCGATCCTTTTGTGCGTATAAAAACCATGGGACATAACGATGTGCAGTCATTCAAACCTGATGAACCGCTTTTCAACTTTGCATTTATAACCCTGTCGGGTTTGATAGTTGAAATTAACCGATTTGCAGCAAGCATGATGAGCGAGATTACTATCGAGGAAAGCGATTCTCATCCTTTCCTCGATCTGGTGCGTCTCAGTTATAACAGTTTGGATCCGTGGAAAAAAACAGCAGTACAGGCTCTCAGCTTTCTTCACAACGCCGGTATTGTACTTCCAATCGGACTGGCTTCCGGACTGATTAATCCGGCGGAATATACCAAAGGACTGATCGCCCTTAAAATATATTCGCCCGTAAGATATGCTCAGATTTTTACAGAGGCGTCAGATGCCCGTAACTTCCTCGATTGTCTCAATGAATTTCGAAGTAATGAACAACCTTGGCAGAAGCTGATTCAGGATGGTGAAGGTGACGCCGTGGAATTCAAATCAACGCTCAGATGGGATATCCGGGCAGGAAAAACCAATCAGGCTATCGAACGCGCCTGCCTGAAAACCATCTCTGCCTTCCTCAATTCAAGAGGAGGCGTTCTTTTAATCGGGGTTAAGGACGACGGCTCAATTGAAGGGATCGAAACCGATAAATTTGCCAATGAAGACAAATTTCTTTTACATTTATGGACATTGATTCGCACTTGTCTGGGCCGCGATTTCAGTCCTTACATTCGGACAATTCTTGAAAAAGTTGAAGAAAAAACGATTTGCCTTGTTCATTGCCAACCTTCGGGAAGACCAGTTTTTTTGAGGCAACCGGGTTCTGATGAGGAGATGTTTATCAGGGTTGGACCTTCAAGCAACGCTCTCGATATAAGCGAAGCGCTTCAGTACATCCGGGAACGATTTCCCGAAAAATTACAATACTGAGTTCATTCCGAAACAAATACGATGAAAATAAAACTCTTGATTTCACTGATGATCATTGTAGGCATGAATCATCATGGACAGTCACAGTTCTTGTCAAATCTCAAAGCCACAAGACACGACGCACTGTTCACCACCTACGCGGCGCCTCCTGAACGTTCAAATTATAAAACCGACCAGGGATACCAGTTTCAGTGGTTTGACGAGGAAGCTGGGGTTGAGTTCGTTTCAAAAGATGGTCCAAATATGGGTATCGCTTTTCAGATGGGGAAGCGCGTTCTATACAGATTACAGGAACTTTACCGCGAACCTGTTGTTACGGCTTCTTACAGCGACCTGATAAAATATTACTATTACCCGGTGAAAGACCTTCGGGTTGAGGTTTTTTTTGCAGCTTATAGTTCAGAAACAGCCCTGGAAAGGTACAGGTTTGTAAATGAAACCCAATTTCCTGTTTCTTTCACGATTCTGCCGTATCTCTATTATCCCTCTGCCGATAGCGTTAATGATATTGAGCGCCGCGATAATCCTGATGGTTTTATTTTTCCTCTCCAAAAACAGCGCGATGGCTGGATGAAGGAACACAACATTCCGGTAACCGACACGCTGACGGGGTATTGGACTCTGACTGGATTTACCGCCGCGACTGAGTCAACTTTTGTCCGCAAAACGAGTAACGACAAGATAAACAGTGAAAAAGAGCAGTTAGATGATCTGATATTTTCAATAGTCGGGCAAAAGCGGGTTGCGCAATATATCAAGGGTTTTATAAGCGCGAGGGATTTTACGCTTCAGCCGGGAGATGCAACCGAATTTACAATAAAGGTTGATCTTACTAAAAAACAAACGCCTGGATCAGTAAAAAGCAGAAATATCTGTACTCTTCCAACAAATTTCGACCAGGAAAGCCTTGTAAGAGCTGATGAAAAGGCATATTCAAAAATTCCGAAACTCAATTTCAAGGATCGTGATCAGGAGATGCTTTACTGGAGCGCTTTTTCGCTGATGCGACAGTGCATCATGCCGCCTGAAGGGGAATGTAATTACAATTACTATGTTTTTTCGCGGGAACCAAAATGGGGATGGGGGTATGGCGGTCAGGTTTTTCATGAAAGCCTTGCAATGATGGCTTATGTTTATATGGATCCGGCAGGCGCAATGAACTCGCAACGGGTTTACATGGAGCGGCAACGCAGCGACGGGTACATCAATTACCGAACCGGTCCATATCTTAATGAAACCATCATAACCAATGACAAGCCAACCAGTTCGGCGCCGTGGTTCAATTATGAAAACCTTGAGATTTTTAAAATTACCGGCGACCGGACTTTCCTGAAAGATGCTTACCAATCGGGAAAAAAGTTCTACCAATATTATGTGGCAAACCGCGATTCAAACAGCAACGGACTTTGTGAATGGGGCGCTCATGCCGAACTTGAGTCGGTGCGCGACGCGCGTGTTGCCGTTTGGGATAAAGTTGGCTGGGCGTCGAACTTCGAAGGTCCAGATGTAAATTCGGCGCTCGTGATGGAAGCCAGATCGCTGGCAGAGATGGCGCAACTTCTTGGATTTGGAACCGAATCACAACGATGGAAGGAAGATGCAGCCAAGCGAAGCCTCCTTATCAACAAAACGATGTGGGACCCGGAAACAAAGTTTTATTACAATGTAAACAGGAACAATCAATCCTTTACTTTCCTCACTAATAACGATTTGAAGATCAAAGAGATCATCGGCTTCCTTCCTTTATGGGCAGGGGTGGCAGATGCTAAAATGGCAGGATCGCTTGTTGAAAAAATGACCGACACTACTGAATTCTGGCGGCGGTATGGCATTCCATCGCTTACAGCGGTCAGCGACTACTACAATCCAATCGGATATTGGAACGGACCGGTGTGGGTTCAATGGAATTACCTGCTATACCGCGGGCTAAGGGACTTCGGTTATAATGATGTTGCGAAACAACTTTCTAACCGGGTACTCGACAATATGATCTACCACCTGAAGAACGACCATGTTTTCTGGGAATTTTACAGCGCCGACGACCGGCAGGCGGGATGGAACAAAACCTACATCTGGGCGGGAATTGCATCGAGATTTCTCATTGATGAAATGAGTAACGAGGTAGCGAAGTAGTGAAAATCGGAATGAAAATGCCCGATTGTTACATATCCGCATTGATTTTAAAGGCGTTGAAGATTTTATCAGCGCCTATCTGGGTAGCGCCGTGGTATGTTGCGTCGAGGATTTCAGCATCGTTCCAACCGAGATTTCTAAGTTGATCCACATCGCTTTGCTCAATTCCATTGGAGTTTTTAACAACTTTCAGCACAAATAGAAGAAGGGCAAGTTCATTTGCTTCCAAAGGAGCCTTGGAGGGATCTGTTTTTATTTCAGCAAGCGCTTCAGGCAAAACCCCATATTGAAAGAGAATACCTGAGTTCATTCCAACACAGTATGCGCATTGTTCCTGTTCCGACACAAGCAGACGTATAAAAGCAAGTAGCTTTCCGCTAAGGATTTTATGATGCATAAAATATCCGAGATTTTTAAACTGCATGTCAAGCACGTGTTCACTCGGGCTGAAAACCTTGAAGGCGTTGGGAATAAATCCCATATTGTTAATCATTGTTTCGTAAATCTCTGCAATCCTGCCTGTGGCATTGTCTTTTTCAATAAGGTTTAGTAGCGCCATTTTATTAAATTTTAAGTTGTAAGTTTATTTACAGATTATACTGCGAACGGGTTAAATTGTGACATTCTGATCGGAACTTGGAACTTATTTAAATTTCCCAGGTATCTCCCGAATTTAACAAATCATCTACATTTTTAATTTTGGAAGTCTCCTTTGCATACTTGATCTGCTCTTCCACAAGATCATCATAAGTTGGATACATTGCTGATCGTATTACGCCAAAAACCATTGGAAAATGAGGCGGGGCAAGTTTGGCAAGCATGAGTTGGATTCCGGGATCCTGGCTGTATTGATCATGAACGAGGATGTCATCAATGGTAATCCCATTTTTTCCTATTTCAACCACTTCGAGCATTGTATCTTTCAGTATAAGTCCCTTGTCATTGTTCTTACCGAAAACCATAGGAGCTCCATTTTTGAGTACAAGCATAGTCTCTTCTTTTACCTCTTTGCCTGTAACATCTGCATGTGCCTTGTCGGCAAAGATGATACAATTTTCCATGATTTCGGTAACTGAGGTTCCATCGTGTTTTGCAGCTTCAAACATACATTCGGTCATCAGCGCAATGTTATTGTCGGGAACGCGGGCAAAAAAAGTACCCTGGGCGCCCATCACCAGTTCGCCAATATTGAAGGGGTGTTCAATGGTTCCCATAGGCGAGGTTTTCGTGATCTTGCCCATCGGGGTAGTTGGCGAAAATTGTCCCTTGGTAAGTCCGTAAATCTGATTATTAAATAAAAGGATATTGATGTCAACATTGCGTCGAATAACATGGATGAAATGGTTTCCGCCAATAGCGAGGGAATCGCCATCGCCGGTAACTGTCCACACACTCAACCGGGGATTGGCAATTTTAACGCCGGTAGAAATTGCGGCAGCGCGCCCATGTATTCCATGAATGCCATAAGTGTTTACATAGTATGGAAAACGTGATGAACACCCGATGCCCGAAACCATGCAGAAATTCTCTTTCCGGTAACCGATCTTTGGGAATACGCGTTCCACAGCCGCCAGAATAGCGTGTCCACCGCATCCGGGACACCATTTAACCATCTGGTCGCTTTCAAAATCGGCTTTGCTAAGCTGAACATTTGTACGTTCAACTGTCATATTTATGAAATCCATCTTATTTCTCCTCTAAAAGTTGGTTAAACTTATCCGTTAACTCGTTTATCATGAAAGGCAATCCCTGAACTTTGTTAAATTGAGATATATTGGGCATAGGGAACTTCATGCGCAGGTAATTAACAAACTGCCCGCTGTTCAATTCACAAACCACAATTTTCTTAAAGCCTTTCAATATCGTTTCCGTATTTTTCGGAAGCGGCATAATGTAATGGAAATGGGCATGACTTATATTCCTGCCTTCCTTCTGCATTTGGCTTACAGCCGAATGAACGGCGCCAAAGGTTCCGCCCCAGCTTACCACCAGGAGGTCTCCATTTGCCGTGCCATTAATTTCCTGTTCAGGAATAAAATCGGCAACTTTCTCCACTTTGGCTGCACGTAGGTCGGTCATAATCTGGTGATTCATCGGATCTGTTGAAACTGTGCCAACAATATTTTCCTTTTCAAGTCCTCCGATGCGATGCCGAAGCCCTTCTGTTCCGGGGATAGCCCATTGGCGAACAAAGGTTTCAGGATCTCTTTTGTAGGGTTTGTAAGTAGGATCATTGGCTTTGGCAATTGGCGGGTTAATTGCAGGCATGTCAGCCATCTTAGGAATTCGGAACAAGGTTGAACCAAATCCGAGATAGCCATCGGTGAGCAGAATCGCGGGCGTCATGTGTTCCATTGAAAGTTTCGCCGCCATGTATGCATAGTAAAAGCAATTTTCGGAGGAAGAAGCAGCGATTACGATTACAGGACATTCGCCATTGCGCCCAAATAATGCCTGGTATAGGTCGCTCTGTTCCGATTTCGTAGGTAATCCTGTAGATGGACCTCCGCGTTGAACATTTACAATAACCAAAGGTAATTCGGTGATAACGGCGAGTCCGATTGCTTCGCTTTTCAATGACAGCCCTGGTCCTGAAGTGGTAGTGCATGCCAACGCGCCTGTGAAAGATGCGCCAATGGCTGAACAGATTCCTGCAATCTCATCTTCTGCCTGAAAAACTTTTGCGCCCAGAGATTTATGTTTTGCAAGTTCCATCAGAATTTCTGTTGCCGGGGTGATGGGGTAAGAACCGAGAAATAAAGGACGCCCCGATTTCTCGGAGGCAGCGAGCAATCCCCAGGCAGTAGCAACGTTGCCGGTGATGTTACGGTACCGACCTTTTTCCATGTTTGCAGGAGAAACCTGAATAACTGATTCAAGAGCTTCCACAGTGTCGGCGTAATTGTATCCGGCTTGAAGAACAATTTTGTTGATATTTACCAGTTCAGGTTTTTTCTTGAATTTTTCTTCAAAATATTTGAACGAGGGCTTAAGATCCCGGTTGAAAATATAATACAACATGCCAAGGGCAAACATGTTTTTGCTACGCTCAGCAGTTTTAGTATCCACGCCAAGTTCTTTCAGGCTCTCTTTTGTAAGCGTGGTAATTGGAGCCTTGACCATATTGAAACTATCAAGGGAGCTGTCGGTAAAAGGATTTTGTTTATAACCGGCTTTTTCGATTGTTTTGTCATCGTAGGCGTCGGTATCGGTAAGAATAGTAGCTCCTTTTTTTGCCCACTTCAAATTTGCTCTGAGCGATGCAGGATTCATTGCAACCAGCACATCAACCAGGTCGCCGGTGGTGAAAATTTTTGAACTACCCATGTGTACCTGGAATCCGGATACACCGGCAACGGTGTTCTGGGGGGCGCGGATTTCAGCGGGAAAATCAGGAAAAGTAGCGAGGTCGTTTCCTACAAGCGCAGCAACATCCGAAAACATGCTGCCGGTGAGTTGCATGCCATCGCCGGAGTCGCCGACGAACTTAACCACCACCTCTTCCCGTTCAATAACAGGTCTTTTTTTCTTAGCCATAGCTTTGTTTGGTTTAGTTTTGCAAAGTTACAGATTTAAGTTACAAGTGCAAAAAGTTCTTCCTTCTCATACCTTGGATAAGCCTTTTTCATGTTAATTTTGCCGCAGCATTCCATCAGAAAAACCTGGTTTTTAAATTTGACCTTTGATTTTGAATTTTGCGCCAAAGCTTTATTAATTCTGGTTTTTCCAGGGTAGGAAGTAACCTTCGTTACCATCTAAACCAACTAATACTCAAAGTAATTATCTGACATGAAAAACAAAGTAGTCATTATTACCGGGGCTTCCTCCGGGATCGGAAAAGCATTGGCATTTCAATGCGCTGCGAAAGGCGCTAAGTTAGTTTTGGCGTCGCGCTCCGGATTAATTGCCGATGAGATTTACAAATTCGGTTATGAAATTCTTAATGTAAAAACCGACGTTTCAAAAGAGCTGGATTGCAAAGACTTAATCGGACAAGCCGTTGAAAAATTTGGCGCTATTGACATTTTGATCAACAACGCCGGTATTTCAATGCGCGCCATTTTTGAAGAAGTTGATCTGAATGTTATCCGGCAGTTGATGGATACAAATTTCTGGGGAACGGTTTACTGCACAAAGTTTGCACTGCCTTACCTGCTAAAGTCAAAAGGCTCGCTGGCTGGAATTTCATCAATTGCAGGATATAAGGGTCTTCCGGGGAGGAGCGGCTATTCGGCTTCCAAATTTGCCATGCAGGGGTTCCTCGAAGTTGTAAGGATTGAAAATTTAAAAAAAGATTTGCACGTGCTGATTGCCTGCCCCGGATTTACAACGTCAAATATCAGAAATGTGGCGCTTTCAGCCGATGGCAGCGCGCAAGGCGAAACGCCGCTTGATGAAAGTAAACTAATGAGCGCGGAAACGGTTGCAAAATATGTTATTGAAGCTATTGAAAAACGCAAAGACCGGCTGATTCTCACAACCCAGGGAAAAATGACCGTGACGCTGAACAAATTCTTTCCGAAATTCATGGATAAAATGGTGTACAACCATATAGCAAAAGAGCCAAACTCTCCATTTAAATAACTATCCGGGAAACTTCAAACTAACTGAAATTCCCACTCTGAACCCGCTCCAGTTTGTAGAGAGAGTAGTCTTTTGTCCCGAAACATTCAGCGTTCCTCCAAAATCATATTGATACCCGCCGAAAACCCCGGCGCCGAGTATGCCAAACCAATAATTGAGTCCCACTTCGGGATTGATGCACAAACTTGCCGACTTCATTGATAAAGCATCAGAATTCTGCAAGCCATAAACCTGTAAATCTTCATTGAAAGAACAGGAAGATAACATAGCTCCTATGATGGCATTAAACTGAACATCGAGTTTCTTATAGCGGAATACCTTGTAACCAAGCAATAAACCCACCGAATTTCCACGAGCCAGAATATCGAATTTATATTTACCGGAATAATCGGCAGAACTTACCCTGCTTCCTGTGGATGAATGGTTGTAAACAACGCCGACCTTGAAATGCTCATATAATACAATAGCCACACTTGCCCGGAAAACAAACCAGGCGGGAAAATCATTGACTACTTTTGTCTCAAAAGGCGACTGACTGATGGCGTCTTCATTCATTTTTTTCAGGTCGCTCATGTTGTTCCCGGCATATTCGGTTGCCACGCTTATCTCAACCTGCTGTCCAAATATTATCAATGGAAGAACCAAACAGAGTAACTGGAAGTAAAGATGTTTCACCATATTAAAATACTTTAAGCTTATGTCCCTCAATACTGTAAATATACTGATCTTTCAGCAGAATACCATGCAGGGGGTTATCAGTGGGAAGGGTTGCCTCCACGTTGCCATTTCCGAGGTTGTAAATCCTGATATAATCATTTGTATATCCAAGAATCCTTCCGGCGCCAAAATCAATATTGAACAGGTTGTTCGCATCAAGCGTAAGATTATACTGGGAAATCCATGTGGCGATTTCTACAATGGATAAGGTGTTGCCCGAATAGAGTATCACTTTTCCAGGATCCGCAGCATGAAAATAAAACTGCTTGTTCAGGTAATTCGGGTCATCCCACACTTTTTCATAAGTTCCGCCGGTAAAATGATAACAATAGTACTTGTAATTATTGCGAAAAAAAATATATTGACCATCAGGAGAAATAGAATTCATCCAGAATTCACCGGAAGGAGTAGCAGTATTCAGGAGTTGATGATGAACAAAATCGTATAAAAACAGGTTGTAATAATCGGAAACAACGCCGACGCCATTGTCGGCAATGTTGGTTGTGCTGAAATTGGCTGAAGAAGGGGAAATCCCGCTGAAACTGACCAATTCAGATACATGGGTCTCGATGTTATAAAAAAGAAAACCGGTTGAAGAAATTGCCGTAAGATATTTATTGTTGGGCGAAACTGATAAGGAGGTATAAAACTTTTGTTCGGGAGCTACAAGACTATCCATCACTGTATTAGTCGTCGCATCGTACTTATAAATCCTGCCGGCTTTCATAAACCACATATTTGGTCCAACCGGGCTAATTAGTCCGTTACAGGAAAAAGAGGGAGTTCCGGAATAACCTGAAATGGTGTTTGAATAATCGTACAGGTTCTCCATCGTAACTGGTTTGTAAGGCGAAAAGGCGACAGTAAACTCATATTTAAAGGTGAATTTCGGGTCGGGATAAATATAGCTTGTTACCTGAGTGTTGCTGATGTCTACATACGTTGGGGCTGCTGAGCTGTTCACCTGCCTGATCATGATCTTATATCCCGTAATATGTTTCAGAAAAACGCTCAATCCCCATGATAACTTTAAATCTTTTTCATTTACCGGTTCGAGCGTAAGCTCCGGGAATCCATAGTAGTAATTATAGGCATTTGTGGTTAAAAGATCGTAATACACATCGGGATTATCGCCGGAATAGACCTTCAGAACAAAGGTTGATTTTTCCCCGACATAAGTAGTATCATAAGTTCCGGTTTGAAAAACATCCTTCACAACTGCAATAGTATCGAACTGATAATCCCCATTCAGCGACCGAAGTAAGATATACCGGCTAAATCCTAACCCTTTGTATGGCGTCCAGGAAACTTTCAGATGTCCATTTTCAGGCTCCGCGCCTGTGATTACAGCTCCCAGTTCGGGATTCTCGGTAACCAGCAGCCACCAGGTTTTTTCATATAGGAAGTGTTCTGCATCAAGAATGTCTGCAATACTTCCGGTTCCTGTGGCAAGGTAAACCATGATCTTCAGTTTGTATATTCCAGGTGTGGTTATACCGCTGCCGAGATAGATATTGAACTTCCCATCGGAACTGCCAATAGTCTTTTGTTCAACGTCATTCATATATACAACCATCCACTGATTACGCACAATTCCTGTATTTATGCCAACGGAAAATGATTTGCCTGCGGGTAGATTAACCGTATCCGAAAGAGTATTAAGATTCAGATTGATAACCGGAGGTGTAAGGTTTGGGTTCAAATCTCTGAAAAATTCATCCTTCGGCTTGTAATCACAGGAAGTAACCGCAATTATTAATCCGGGAAATAATAAAAACCTGTATAGAATAGTCATCATCATATTCATAAACCAAGTCCGGTTAAAATAATAAAACAATTCGTCCGTCCACATACCCGCTTGCTCAATCAACCTTATTTTCTATTTCTCTCTTGGATGATACTCAATAATGGTACTCCTCAGATAATCCTTGTCAAGATGCGTATAAATTTCAGTAGTGGTTATTGATTCGTGACCGAGCATCTCCTGAACGGCGCGAAGATCTGCTCCGCCTTCAACCAGATGAGTGGCAAACGAGTGCCGGAAAGTATGCGGACTAATATTTTTCTTAATGCCTGCAAGGGTGGCAAGGTTTTTTATAATGATAAAGATCATGACCCGCGAAAGCATGGCGCCTCTGCGGTTGAGGAATAAAACGTCATCCATTCCCTTTTTCAAATGTATATGATGCCTGACTTCTGACAGATAATTTATGATTTCAGCTTGTGAAATCCTTCCTACAGGTACAAGTCGTTCCTTGTCGCCTTTACCAACCACTTTGATAAAACCATCATTAAAATAGAGATTGGATATTTTTAAGCCGGTAAGCTCTGAAACCCTGAGACCGCAGCTATAAAGAGTTTCGAGCATTGCTTTATTGCGTTTGCCTTCCGGTTTGGACAGGTCAATCGCGCTCAGTATTTTATCAATTTCTTCAAGATCAAGCGTCACCGGCAGTTTCATTCCGATCTTTGGCAAGTCAAGCAATTCCGTTGGATCCCTTGTGACAATATTTTCAATAAGCAGATACTTGTAAAACGCGCGGAGCCCCGAAATCAACCTTGCCTGAGTGCGGGCAGTTATCCCAAGTTCGGCAATCCATTTGATAAAATCCTGGAGTTGATGAAGTGAAATGGCTTCAGGTCCGTCGCTGACGCCAATCAATTCAAAATATTGTGTCAGCTTTTCAACGTCATGGATATAGGCTTCAATGGAGTTCGTTGACAGCGATCTCTCCAGTTGAAGATAGGCTTTAAAACCCATTATGTAAGAATTCCATTTACTCACTTATTGATTTTAAGCAGGTTAGATTATGTAAATCGCGAAAATAAAAGTATGAAATTATTTTTGTTTATTCAGCGAAATATTATAATTTTGCAGTCCCGAAAAATAAAGAAGTCAAGAGATGGCAAAGAAGAGCAAAGACCAACGGATACAGGTAATTCTTGAATGTACAGAACAAAAAACAAGTGGTATTCCGGGTATTTCGAGGTATATCACCACAAAAAACAAGAAGAATACGCCTGAGCGGATCGAACTGAAAAAGTACAATCCCTATTTAAAGAAGAAAACAGTTCACAAAGAAATTAAATAATTTAAGATATGGCAAAGAAAGTAGTTGCTTCATTTAAAGCTACCTCCGGAAAGGATTTTACAAAGGTGATCCGCATGGTTAAATCAACCAAGTCGGGCGCCTACGTTTTTAAAGAAACAATTGTTGCCAATGAAGCGTTGAAAGATTTTCTGGCAAACAAGGAAAACTAACAATAAACTTATCTGATTGAAAAGCTTTTTTCTACGGAAAAAGGCTTTTTTTATATAACCCTGAGCCTTATGGGATTTTTCAGTATCTTTTCCCGCGAAAAAAAGGAACGCCTCGACGAGGGATTGCAGAAAACCAAATCGAATATTTTTACCCGTATTTCAAAAGCTATCATTGGCAAGTCAACAATTGACGATGAAGTTCTTGATAATCTTGAAGAAATCCTGGTAACCTCTGATGTTGGCGTTGAAACCACACTCAAAATTATTGAGCGGATTCAAAAAAGAGCCTCGAAGGATAAATATTTGGGAACCGGCGAACTGAATAGTTTATTGAAAGAGGAAATCGCAGCCTTACTTCAGGAAAATAACATTCAGGATTTTACCGAATTTTCAGTCCCCGCCGATAAAAAACCTTATGTAATTCTGGTTGTGGGAGTAAACGGCGTTGGGAAAACTACCACCATAGGTAAACTCGCCAACCAGTTTAAAAAGGCAGGCAAATCGGTCATCATTGGCGCTTCCGACACTTTCAGGGCAGCCGCAGTCGATCAGTTGACTATATGGGCAAATAGGGTAGGGGTTCCTATTGTCACCCAGGGAATGGGCGCCGATCCTGCTTCTGTCGCTTATGATACAGTTAAATCAGCGATTGCAAAAGGCGCCGATGTTGTAATAATTGATACGGCAGGACGCTTGCATAATAAAATAAACCTGATGAATGAACTTTCGAAAATCAGAAAGGTTATTCAGAAAGTAATGGCGGACGCTCCTCATGAGGTATTGTTAATTCTCGACGCTTCAACCGGGCAGAATGCTTTTGAACAAGCCAGGCAGTTTACCGCCGCTACCGAAGTGAATGCGCTGGCTCTTACAAAACTTGACGGCACTGCAAAAGGCGGGGTCGTTATCGGGATATCCGATCAATTTAAAATCCCTGTGAAATATATCGGAGTCGGCGAAGGCGTCGAAGACCTTCAGGTTTTTAACCGGGCAGAGTTTGTTGACAGCTTGTTTAACTAAAATTAACCTGTATTGAAAACAAAACCCGGCAAACACCGGATAGGTTTGGTTTCGCTGGGATGCGCAAAAAACCTGATTGACTCCGAGCTGCTTCTGAAACAGCTCGAAGCCAATAATTTTGAATTTGTTTACGATCCCAAAGACTTTTCACAAATTGATACTGCCATCATCAACACCTGCGGTTTTATCAACGACGCAAAACAGGAATCTGTTGATACAATCCTCCAGTTCGTGAATGCCAAACAGCAAAAGGTTATTAATCACGTTTTTGTCATGGGTTGCTTATCCGAGCGCTACCGAAACGAACTTGCCAGGGAAATTCCAGAAGTTGACGCCTTTTTCGGAGTTAATGAGTTGAAAAAAATTATTGGTCATCTTGGAGGACAGTATAAAACAAACCTGGTAGGAGAGCGCCGGATTACAACGCCGTTACATTATGCTTACCTGAAAATTGCGGAAGGATGCGACAGAAAATGTTCTTTTTGCACTATACCGGCAATCAGGGGAAAACATGTCAGTCGCCCGGTTGAGGATATTGTGCGTGAAGCAGCCCGGCTGGTTGAAGGAGGCGTTAAGGAAATTAACCTGATTTCGCAGGATACAACCTATTATGGCATCGATCTTTATAAAAAACGACTCCTTCCCGAATTGCTCGATTCCCTGGCAAATATTAAAGGTCTTGAATGGATTAGATTGCATTATACCTATCCGCACGCTTTTCCCGATGGACTGCTTGACGTAATTAAAACGCACAACAATATTTGTAACTATATTGATATTCCCATTCAGCATATAAGCGCCCGCATTTTAAAATCAATGCGAAGGGGAATGAATGGAAGCTCAACTCTCAAACTTATTGACCAGATCAGGCAAACCATACCGGAGATAGCCATCCGCACTACCCTAATCACGGGTTATCCGGGTGAAACCGCTCAGGAATTTAAGGAACTACTCGGTTTTATTGAAACTTACCGATTCGAAAGACTTGGAGTGTTTCCATATTCCCATGAGGAAGGAACTCATGCCTATAAGCTGAAAGACACTGTTTCTCCTAAAAATAAAAAGGAAAGGGTGGATGAGATCATGTCGCTTCAGGAATCAATTTCATTGTCGCTTAATCAGCAAAAACAAGGTAAAACGATGAAAGTTATCATTGATCGCGCCGAAGGGGAATACTTTGTCGGGAGAACTGAATTTGATTCTCCAGAAGTTGATAATGAAGCGCTGATCCAGCGTAACGGACATAATCTCATTCCCGGATCGTTTCACAATGTTAAAATTATCAAAGCCGAAAGCTTTGATCTCTATGCAGAATTGATATAAATTTGCAAAAAATAAAATACAAAACGCCATGAAAAAGTTATTCCTGCTGATTATCGCAACCTTATTGTTTGCGCCCTGGCAATTGACTGCCCAGGTTAAAATTTCTGATCAAACCAAAGAAGTCGCGCCTAACCTGATTGATGCAAACGGCAACAAAAATGGTTTATGGAGTGAAAAAGAGGGAGACGTTACCTGGAAAGGTGAGTACATTGCAAATAAAAAGGTGAAAAACTGGGTTGGATACTATCCAAATAACTATATCAGTAAGGTTGAGTATTACACCAATGGCTGGAAAGATGGCGTACTTATTCAGTTCGACCGCAAAGGAAAAGTTACCCTGATAGAGAACTATAAAAGCGATAAGCTGGATGGTCAGACAATATATTATGGCGCTTATACCGAAACGCCTTTATCGGAAACTGAGTATTCCGATGGCAAGAAAAACGGACTCTTCCGTCAGTATTATGACAATGGGAAAATTCAGGAGGAAACCTGGTTCAAAGGAGACAGGAAAAATGGATTGTCGCGATGGAATAATAAAGCCGGTCAGAGAATTGCAGAGTACAATTATGCGCTGGGCAACTTTGAAGGAATTCAGAAAACTTTTTATGAAAACGATTCCCTGCAAAGTTCTAATTTATATATCAACAATAAACTGTCGGGAGAAGCAAAGGAATATTACAGAAATGGCAAGGTGAAATTATCCGGTAAATATATTGACGGACTCAAAGAAGGCGCCTGGACAGAATACGATGAACTTGGGAAAATTCAACGTATGATAAAATATAAAAACGGTTTGGAAATCACGAAGTAGCGTTTTTATGACGACCGGCGACGGAAATATAAAAAAGCTCAGAAATCCTTTTGCAAAACTCGAAGGATACAACTGTTTCGGCTGTTCGCCCGATAATCCGCTGGGGCTGCATTTAACCTTTATCGAAGAGGGTGATGAAATAGTAAGTCACTGGAATCCGGATCCAAATTTCCAGGGCTATTTTAAAATTCTTCATGGCGGTATTCAGGCAACGCTGATGGATGAAATCGCCAGTTGGACTGTGTATGTTAAGGTTAAAACATCAGGATTTACTTCAAAAGCCGAATTCAGATATCTGAAACCGGTGGCTATTGATAATGGACCGCTTACATTACGGGCAAAATTGAAACAAATGAGAAGAAACCTGGCTGATATCGAGGTTATGCTTTATAATAAAGACCATATCCTTTGCGCGAGCGGGCTGTTAACTTTCTTTACCTATCCATTGGGAAAATCTCAGGAAACCATGTATTATCCCGAACCTGAAGAATTTTATGGTTAAAATCTATTTATTGCGGATTACATAAGCCTTCCGAACCGGTTTTGATTTAAACCCATAACGGCTTCCATAATTGCTTTTATTCTTCTTTATTTTTTTTGTATTATACTTACTATTGGCGTCACACATGGCTTTTCGCGATTTACATGAAGTATTTACGCCTCCCAGTAAGAGAAACAGCAAACTTAAACCGATTGCAATATGCCTTTTTATATTCATTATCGCTTGATTTGCAGAGGTAACCTTATGAGCAAAAGTAACAAATTATCGGATACGGCTGTTTTTTTTCTATATTTGTAGATGAATGCAGAGAATAAGCCTATTGATTATTTAACCTGACTTAATGAAAATCAACATAAAACTCTGTTTATCCATTATAGGCGCGATCATTTTTCACGGATCGGTTTCGGCTCAATTTTCACCCCCGGCGGGACAACCGGGATCTACTGCAATTCATAAAGACAGCAGTATTATTATTGGCTGGGCTATGAATTGTACGGTTGAACGCGGATATATCAACATCGCTGATACTTCTGTAACTTCTAATGGCAGTAACAAAGCAACTTACGGTAGCTATCTATACGCAACCGGTCCTTCTGATGAATATGTTGTAAGCCTTGGAGATCGCGGATCCGCCACTCTTGGCTTTAATCCTCCGGTTGTAAATCGTGAAGGTCCAGACTTTGCTGTGTTCGAAAACTCATTTGGCGATCTTTTCCTTGAACTTGCATTTGTCGAGGTAAGTTCCGACGGAATTCGCTTTGTAAGATTTCCGGCAGTAAGTCTGATACAGGAAGATCAACAGATACCTACCTTCGGAACCATTGACGCCACTCTGATCCATAACTTTGCCGGGAAATATCGCATGTCGTATGGAACCCCGTTTGATCTGGAAGATTTGAAAGACAGCGCCAGCATTGACCTAAACCATATAACTTATATCAGAATTATTGACGTTGTTGGTTGTATCGCCCCGGCATTAACCAGTTACGATTCGCAGGGGCATAAAGTAAATGACCCATGGCCAACGCCTTTCGAAACCGGCGGTTTCGATCTTGATGCAATTGGCGTTATCAACAACACCACTAAACAGTCAGGAACCGATGAAGGATTGGAAGCCATTAGAACCTATCCAAATCCCGTAGATAAAAAACTCACCATTGATGCAGTTTCGGGGATTTTATTTAACTTCGATCTGTTAAATCCCGAAGGATTGGTTTTACACCATGATGTTGGATGCACAAAAGTTTTATTCGATATGTCACCGTATCCTGCCGGGCTTTACATTGCGCGGTTTTCACTGAATGATGGAACAACGGGTTTCAGAAAAATAGTGAAGAAATAGCATTTCAGGTGACCTCCATTTTATCCGGTTCAGCAAAATATTTTATAACGCTAACCTTCGCGCTTTACTCAATTTTACTATGCTCTCAAGGCTATTCTCAATCGGTCGGGGATACTCTGAGATTGCCGGAATTTGAGATAAGTTCAAAATATATATTAGATAACAGTGGTTTTAAAAGGGTAAAAATTGATTCCTCTCTACTTATCAACCATCTGAATGCCGATTTGTCAAATATACTCTCTCAGTATTCCACAATCTTTATTAAATCTTATGGAAACGGCTCCCTCGCAACTCCATCTTTTCGAGGTACAACATCGAGGCATACACAGGTGGAATGGAATGGCGTTAAACTTAACTCTCCGATGCTTGGCGAGGTTGACCTTTCGCAGATACCTGTTTCACAGTTCGACGGACTTGAGATTCTGTATGGCGCTGCGGGTATTTCCAGAACAACAGGCGCTTTTGGTGGCGTGATTAACCTGGTCACAAATCCCGATTGGAACAACAGGCTTAATATTCTTACAGCGGCGTCGCTTGGAAGTTTCTACACTTACACTACCAATGTTAATGTTGTTGCCGGTACTTCTTCATTTCAATCGCATACGAAATTCAATTACTCGTCTTCATCAAATGGGTTCCCTTATTTTAACGATTACCTGAAAGAGACAATCAGGCAACAAAGCGCCGCTTTTGCCCTTTACGGAATGTCGGAAGAACTTTTTTGGAAACTGAAAGATAAACACCTGATATCAGTGAAGTTCAGGTATAACGAGAACGACCATAATCTTCCCCCCACCGCTTCAAACATCAATACAAACCATCTGGAAAAACAAAAAGAAAATCTGCTTCTAACAGTGATCGAATATAAATTCGTGGAAAAAAAATACAATTTGCTCGTAAGGTCAGCCTTTTCCGACCAGAAGATGCACTATATCCTTGATAGCTCAATCAACAATACACATCGTTACTCCCAATGGATAAATAAGATCAGGCTGGCATATTTCGGAATTCGCAACCTAACAATAAAACCGGGAATAGATTTCACTTACGATCAGGTGAACTCCGACGCCTACAATGGAACGAAATTCCGCGCAACAACCAGCTTATTTTCTGAATTTAACTATGAGATCGGAAAAAATATTAAAACATCCCTCGTTATTCGTGAAGATTTGATTGACGGAAAATTTCTTCCTGTCGTTCCGGCGCTTGGCATTGAGTTTCTTCCCTGGAATAAATTCAACCTCTCCTTCACCCTGAATCTTGCGCGTAACTATAAATACCCAACGCTCAATGACTTATATTGGAACATATCGGGCAACCCGGATCTTAAACCGGAAACGAATTATTCTATCGAAATTGGTTCCGCTTTTAACCATAAATCAAAAGACCGGAAATTCTTTTTTGAATTTAACCTCGCAGGCTATTATTCATGGATTTACCAAATGATAACCTGGTCGCCGGTAAACGGCAGCTCCATTTGGAAACCTGAGAATATAGATGAGATACTGGCGCGGGGATTGGAAACCGGACTAAATTTCAAATGGGAAATACTGCGGTTTCTCATTAGCCTCGACAACAACTACAACTTTTGCCGTTCCACCTACCAGAAAGCCAGCTCAGCTTATGACCAGAAAATTGGCAAACAACTTATTTATATACCAGTTCATACACTAAACAGCACATTAAATGTCGAAAGGTGGAAATTTTACCTTAATTACAATTTCTACTATGTAAGCGATAGGTTTACAGCAAAGGACAATCTTTCAATCATGCCTGGATACTACTTGTCGAATATTATTTTCGGCAAGAATATCGGTTTGAAAAAAATTGTTCTATCTTTACAAATTCAAATAAATAATATATTTAATCTAGATTACCAAGCAATACCAGACCGCCCCATGCCAGGAATCAATTATGCCTTCACTCTGAAACTTGCATTTCCCAACTCAGCGAGGTAATAAATTATTCAACTAATCGCCCATACGTGAAAGAAAAAAAAATCACCTTAATTAATATTCTCCTCCTATTACCATTCATCGCAATTGCAGTATTAATTGGCTCCTGCTCAAAATCTCCGATTCACGAACAAATAATAACTCCGCCAGATACCTCACATACTACAACGTATGAAAATGGAATTTTTGTGGTCAACGAAGGGAATTATACATGGGGAAACGCCTCGGTTACCTACATTGAGAATAAATCGAATATCATAATTCAGGATATTTTCAGGAAATCGAACGACCGAAGTCTGGGCGACGTTGCCGAATCAATGAAAATTGCCAACAACCTGGGATATCTCGTTATTAATAATTCCAATAGGATTGAGGTTGTTTCATTGAAAGATTTTAAATCGGTTAAAACCATCACAGGTCTTGATTCTCCCCGGTATCTCGAAATTGTTGATTCAAACAAAGCTTATGTGACTAACCTTAAAAAGAATATCTCAATAATCAATCTTCAAACAAATACAGTCACCGGCACAATTCAAATCAACGGCTGGACAGAAAACCTTATCGGGTTCGATAAATATATGTTAGTCACCTCAATTGGCGGATACACCGAACCAAGTTCCATTCGTAAGCCAAAGATTCTGGTGATTGATACGCAAACTGACGCCATTGTTGACAGCATCGAAACCGGGAAAGAACCTATTGGTTTGGTTATTGATAAAAAGCAGAAGGTGTGGACGCTGTGTACAGGCGGCTACGATCAATATGAAGCCCCATCGCTGATACGCATCAATCCTGAATTACGGCTCATTGAAAAAGTATTTACTTTTCCTGACCCAAATAAGGTTCCAAGCAGATTATCCATAAATACGACCGGCGACACACTTTATTTCCTGAATGGAGGCGTTTACCAGATGCCGGTGACATCGGTTGCATTACCAGATCAACCGCTGATTCAGTCAGATGGACGACTGTTTTATGGACTTGCAATTCATCCTGGCACCGGAAAGATTTTTGTGAGCGACGCCATTGATTATGTCCAGAATGGTATGGTATATCAATATAACATAGACGGAACGCTGGTTTCCACTTATGCTGCCGGCAGGATTCCCGGTTCATTCTGTTTTACCAAAAGCATCTCGAAATAGATATTTCCGGGAAATAAAATCCTAACCGGAATAAGAGAAGTACTGCGAGGATGATTTTTCCAGTTCAATTTACCTTATCTTTAAATTCCTGTCAGATTCACGTCCATACCCTTTTATCAGGATGCTGTCGGAAGTAAGCGTTACCAGTGAAAAGGAATTTTGATCCGTATCAACCATCCCCTTGAAATTCACGAGGTGTACGCCATTTTTCACTTTATAATTCCCTGAATGGTAATGCCCGCAGAAATATGCTTTCACACATGCGTGGCTGAGTAATAAATCAAAAAGTTCCTCATTGTTGAACAGGTTATGGTTGTCTTTCGTAAACAATGGAAAATGGCAAAAAACAATGACATTCCGATGAGATTGTTCGGAATCATTTAATTTCATTTCCAGCCATCTCATTTGGTCTTTACCTATTCCACCGTTCCATGGCATACCATTCAAATGAAATTGCTGAAACTGGTCACATACGACATCGTTCCGCTCCTGTTTTTGTTTCTTATCCTGAGGAGCAAAAAAACTAAGATCATCGCCATTTAGGACAATAAATCGCCAGTTGCCAAGATCGACAACATAATGATCCTCCTTCATCCCGATGCGATTCAACAAACCTGGTTTGAATCTTTTCTTTATCATGTAGTCATGGTTTCCCAAAACAAGGTTAACCGGGACGGAAAACTGGTGAAACCTTGGAATAACGAGGTCGTAGCTACAATAATCATTATCAATCATGTCGCCCAGGTGGAAAATCGCATCTGGCGCTAATGAATTAAATGTAGCAATACAACTGTCCAGTTTTGAAAGTGAAAATCTGTAATTACGATTCCCGACCGAAGGACAGTCGCAGTATTGGCAATCGGTGAAGACGCCAACTCTTATTGGTTTACCATTCTGCCCTTCAGTAGTCTCTATTCCAACTAAAAAAAAAATGAAAACAAACTGTATGACCAGCCATTTCCGCAAAGAATACTTAATTTCGGGGAAAAGCGTCATTATAATTATGTCCGCTTATTAGGCAACTCCAGTCCGTACTTCTTCAGTTTATCCTCGCGAAGCAATAAAAATCCAAGGAAAATAGCGGCAATTCCTAATCCGGCGAAAACCAGCATAGGTGCGGTATAATCGTAAATAGCTGTAGGATCGCCTGCTTTCATACGATCCGTAACACCCGGATTAGCCATTTCAAGTACCACTCCAATCAGCCAGGGAAAAAACATAAGTCCGATATTCTGAATCCAGAAAACGAGGGCATAGGCTGATCCGAGGTAGCGCTCTTCAACAATCTTAGGCACCGATGGCCACATGGAAGCGGGAACCAGTGAAAAGGCAATTCCGAGGACGATGATGGTCATTACGGCAATACCAAGCGTTAGCGGGACAAGCGCGAAGGTGAGGTGGGCGAGGGTAAGCAACACAGCGCCAAAAATCATCAGTGTGGCGCCTTTGCCTTTTTTATCGAGGAAATAACCAATTATAGGCGTTAAAAGAATTGTTCCAACCGGCAACATTCCTGAAATATATCCGCCAATTGAGGCTGATACACCAAGTTTATTCTGCATCATATTTACGGCGTATTTCAAAAAAGGGAAAACACCCGAATAGAATAATACACAAAGCAGGGAAATCAGTAAAAAACCGCGGTTTGTAATAATTTTCTTGAGATCGCTGAGGTGAAACTCTTCAGTCGGGTCGGCTCCGGGACCAGAATTTCCGGTTTGTTTGTCGAGTTTCTGATCCATGAATGTATATACAAGAAAGGTAAGAAATCCAATTGAGATAAGAGCTACGCCAAGATAAATAGGGTTTAGCACATTCCCTTCATGAATGCCATTCACCGTGCGTTCACCCGCCAGCATGGCAGAAAAAAAGAATGCGATTGATGCTCCCATACGGGCGGTGGCAAGTTGCATTCCCATTGCAAGTGCGAGTTCTTTTCCTTTAAACCATTTCACAACAGTTCGCGAGGTTGTAATCCCAGCCATTTCAACGCCGATGCCGAAAATTCCATATCCGATGGCTGCCACTTTTGCACTGGCAGGCATTGAAACCCAGAAAGAGGAGAAAAACTCATATCCAAATCCACCATTGGAAAAGTAGGGAGTAAGCCCGTATAATTTTATCAGACCACCGCCAAGCATCACGCCGGTAGCGAGAAGACCTGTAAAACGTATGCCCATTTTATCAAGGATAATCCCCGAAATGATGAGAAAACCCATCACATTCAGCATGTATTCGGAACCTGAAAAAAAACCGTAATTGCCTGGAGTCCAGCCATAAGATGTTTCCATCAACGACTGCAACGGCGCAATCAT